>NZ_JBFTSN010000021.1:0-42638 GCF_056400045.1 Paenibacillus sp. 01L418 | reverse complement strand
GACAGGCTTTGTTGAGCCTAATATGAAAGATGCTGTCGGCGGCGATAAATTCCAATTTTTCCGTCACGGCTACTTTAATGTAGATCCGAAGGATACAACAAGTGAGAAGCTTGCCTTCAACCGAATCGTTTCATTAAAGAGCTCGTTCGATCCGTCCAAGGCGTAAACCCGTCAAAAATAATACAAGCCTGCCTTGCCTGAGTGCTCGGCAGRCTTTCTTTCTGTTTAGAGGGGGATGAGAAGATGGCGAAGCATGATATTTATGGCTTAATACTAGCTGGAGGCTTAAGCACGAGAATGGGAGCCGACAAAGCGCTGCTGCTTATTGAAGGCAAACCGCTCCTATATCGTCTTGTACAACAGCTAACAGAGCTTGTGCAGCATGTGGTTGTCTCAGTAGGAACGCCTCAGCGTGAAGAGCTTTATCGTAAAAGCCTTGAAGAATTAGGAGAGACGGTAAGCTTCGTGACGGACCATTATTCAAAATGCGGCCCGTTATCGGGAATGCACGCGGGCTTGTCCATGATTGCAGAGGGTTATGTATTTGTTATGGCGTGTGATATGCCGCAGTTGTCCGAAGGATTGCTTGCTGATCTAATGACTCATGTGGAAAAAGGGGTAGACGTAATCCATGCGTCTGACCAGCCTTTTCATGCTCTCTATCATGCTAGCATTGCCATTCAAATAGAAGAAGCGCTAAAGGATCAAGACTATCGTCTCATGGGTCTATTGCGCCGGCTTCAAACCATCGAGGTTTCTCTGCTAGAGCAGCATGGTGTATCTGTTTTTACGAATCTCAACACGCCTGAAGATTATAACAAGTATAGGCAGGGACAAGGGGTCTGAAGAAGCTCGCCCTCTATAGGCGGAATTAGACGGAATCTACCATGCAGCATAGATGCTTAAACATTCAGCGATGTGATATAATTTGTCAAAGTTGTAATAGGCCTATTTAAAGCAGCATCCATCTAGAAGTAGAAGGGTAAGAGGTGGCAGGTATGACCAAAGAACTCAAATATGAAATTATCGATGCGCAGCTAAGTGATCTGGGGCGTATTGTTGATATTTATAATTCAACAATTGCAAGCAGAATGGTGACGGCTGATCTTGAGCCAGCTACTGTAGCTAGCAAAAAAGCGTGGTTTGATGACCATTCCCCTGATTTCAGGCCGCTATGGGTATTAACGATTGAAGGGGAAATCGCAGCTTGGTTTAGTTTCCAATCGTTTTATGGCAGGCCGGCTTACAATGCGACTGCCGAGATAAGCATTTATATAGCGGAAGAATACCGCAAGCTTGGTCTTGGAACGGTACTGATTCAGAAAGCGATTGAGGCAAGTCCGGGCTTGGGGATAAATACGCTGCTTGGTTTTGTATTTGGACATAATGAGCCGAGCCTCGCTCTGCTTCGCAAGTTTGGATTTGAGGTTTGGGGTCATTTGCCTAAGGTAGCGGTACTGGACGGTGTAGAAAGAGATCTGGTGATCTCGGGGAGGCGTATATGAAGCGAACGCTTGTGATTAGTGATATTCATGGATGTTATACACCTTTTAATGATTTGCTTGAACGTATGAATTATTGTCCCGGCGAGGATCAGCTTATGCTGCTGGGTGATTTCGTTGATCGGGGTCCGCAAAGCAGAGAAGTGGTGGAGCAGGTCATCGGCTTAGTCCAAAAGGATGGAGCAATTGCCATTCAAGGCAATCACGACGAGAGGCTCGTTGATGTTATGCTGGAGCGAAGCGAGCAGGCGCTGCTTAAGTTTACCGGCCATGGCGGCAGGCAAACCGCAGAGAGCTATGCTGGCATTAAGCAAGGTCCGATTGAGTATGTTATCGATCAAGCCAAAATAGCTGTTCAGGAGCGTTACGCGCATCATATGACTTTTCTGGACAACCTGCCCTATTATCATGAGGATGAACACTTTATATATGTACATGCGGGTCTTAATCCGAATTACTTGAATTGGAAACAGCAGCCTGCCAGAGATTTTCTTTACATAAAACAACCATTCCTTGAGAGGCCGACCAATGTAAACAAAACGGTTATTTTCGGCCATACAAAAACCATCGATATTCATGGAAAACCAGATGTTTGGTTTGGCGCAGGGAAGATTGGCGTTGACGGAGGATGTGCAACAGGACATCAGCTTAACGGACTAGCGATTACAGGAGCGGCAGAGTTTAACGTGTATTCTGTCCCTTGGAGATTGTAGGGAATGCGCGGGTATTCGAAAGCCATATTCAAAAGCTCTCTGCTGAATATGTTGATTACCGTAATTGCTTTGTTCTACACCTTGATCATGTGCTGGCTTTTATTTCATCGTGGCCGTTATTTTGGCGAGGGGTATAACTATAATCTGGTACCGCTTTATACGATAAAAAAATATATCATCCATTATGATCATTTCAATCCTGACATTTGGTTCAAAAACTTATTCGGAAACATTGTCTTATTCATACCGATTGGCATATTCCTGCCCTTATTAAATAAGAAGTACTTGAAAGTATTTAGACTGACAATGGTCACGATTATGTTGATTACAGCCGTTGAGCTTACTCAAATGTTGACGCGGGTGGGCAGCTTCGACATTGACGATATTATTCTTAATACGTTTGGYGCKCTGCTTGGACTGCTGATGACTAGGCTTGTCGTTCGTCGGACTCTGTAAGTAACAAATCCTTTAATGTTAAAATAATTGAAAAGAAGCGATAGAAATATCGATTACGAAAGGAAGAAACGTCATTGAGTAAATTTTGGAGTCCGCTCACTGCTTCACTGGTGCCGTATGTTCCAGGCGAGCAGCCTAAGGATAAGACGTATATTAAACTGAATACGAATGAGAATCCGTACCCGCCATCTCCGAAGGTAATTGATGCGATCAAAGGAGCAGCTAATGCTGATCTGCGGCTATATCCTGATCCTACTTGCGAGGGGCTCGTGAAAGCAGCTGCCTCCTATTACGGATTGCGAGCAGAGCAAGTGTTTGCGGGCAACGGTTCTGATGAAATTTTAGCTTTTGCTTTCGCAGCTTTTTTTGATCCGGCTAAGACGGTACTGTTCCCTGATATTACTTACAGCTTCTATAAGGTGTATGCGAAGTTATATGGCTTGCAAACAGAGCTTATCGCATTGGACGAGCAATTTAACGTTCAAGTCGAAGCTTTCCATTCGGACAATGGTGGTATCATCATACCAAACCCAAATGCACCAACGGCTCAATTGCTTCCGCTCGATGATATTCGTACATTGCTTGCAAGCAATCCCGATCAGGTTGTTATCATCGACGAGGCTTACATTGACTTCGGCGGACAATCAGCAGTGGAGCTTATTCACGACTATCCGAATTTGCTTGTTGTTCAAACACTCTCGAAATCCCGTTCGCTCGCTGGCCTTCGCGTTGGGATTGCTTTTGGCAGCGAGGAGTTGATTGATGGATTGAATCGAATCAAAAATTCATTTAATTCCTATACGATGGATCGGCTTGCTTTGGCAGGCGCCATTGCTGCTCTTGAGGATGACGCTTATTTCCGAGATACGACGGAGAAGGTCATTGCTACACGAGAACGTGTAACGGAGCAGGTGAAGGAGCTCGGCTTTGCTGCAACAGACTCGAAGGCAAACTTCATCTTCATTTCGCATAAAACGATAGCAGCTAAGGACATCTTTGTGCAGCTGCGCGATAAGGGCGTGCTGGTCCGGTATTTCGATCAACCTCGGATTAATGAATATTTGCGGGTGAGCATCGGAACGGATGAAGAAATGGATGCCTTTATTCGGGCACTCCAAGAAATCGTAGGCGAGTAATGGAAGAGGTTACGAAGGAGCAATTGTTGTTTCGGCGGTCGATGCGGTTGGTACTAGTTTTAAGTGCCATCTATGCTGCAGTGAGTAATGTGTTTCTATATACAGCTTATTATTATAGCGGGATTGTGGAGCAGAGCTACATCATTTGCATGATTATGATTATTGCGTTCGCTTTGCCGATCGTAAAGTTTTTTCGAAATCAGCATTGGTACTTTCCGATCTTCATATTTTTGTTCTGGATTCCGTTTAGCGTGCTTCTCGCATTTATACTAAGCCAAGTGCTTCCTCTTTCGGACAATACGGTCGATTTTGGACTGCTGCTTGTTTACTGCCTTATTTTGAACGTTATCGTTACGCTGCTTGGCATTACACTCGGCATGATCTTTAATGGAGGGTCTACCCTTTGGAAGAAATATAGCCAAGCCTCAAAGCAATAACAATAAAGCCATGTATGATCTCCAATGAAGGGGGAGCATGCATGGCTTTATTTGATGATAGTTATTTTCATCTTGACTAAATGATTATTTCATTTTAAAATTTGTGAAAAACTAACGTTCGTTAGGCAGGGGAACGAAAGCGGATCGGAGGGAATGACATGAGTGCTGAAATAACAACGTCGGAACGAATAAAGCTGGCGGCGCTGACGATGTTTGCAGAATCAGGCTATGAGGGGGCATCCTTGTCAGAAATTGCTAAGGCAGTGGGCATTAAGACGCCGTCCATATATGCACATTATAAATCGAAAGAACAACTGTTCTTGCAGCTCATTCAGGAAATGATTGTTGAAGAGCATAATCAGTTTATAGAGCTTCTTCAAGATATGGATCAGGCGCCGATTAAGGAGCAAGTACATCGACTGTTTACTTTTTTTACCGATCTCACTCATTTAACGACAGGTCAAGCTTTCTTGAAGAAAACGATGCTTGTACCGCCGCGCCATTTGCGCGATCAGCTCAATCAAGATTTATTGCGCTATGAGTATGAACTGAACAAGGGAATTATTAGCGTGCTGGAAAAGGGAGCGTCACAAGGGTTGTTTAACCTGGAAGAGACGGAACGGTTAATTGCTACCTTTTATGTATGTGTAGATGGCATCCTTGTTGAGAATCAAATATATGGAAAAGAGCTGCTTGAGAAAAGGAAGCAAATGGTGTGGCAATCATTATGGCAGATTTGGACGATGACAGCGAGAGAGGATTGAAAAAAATGCAATGGGTCTTTTTATTATTAGCGGGGTTTCTTGAGGTAGGCTGGACGTTTGGCCTCAAATATTCGGAGGGCTTTACAGTGCTTGTTCCAAGCATAATAACAGTGGTGCTGCTTGTCCTAAGCTTTATGCTGTTTGCCCGCGCAATGCGTACGATTGAGATTGGCGTTGCCTATGCTATGTTTACGGGAATTGGAACAGTAGGCACTGTTCTCGCAGGCATTATTATACTGAATGAGCCGGCTGATTTTTGGCGTTTGTTCTTTATCGCATTGCTTGTAGGGGGCATAGTTGGACTTAAGCTTGTGTCAAATGACAAGCCAGCTCCTGACAAAGCACCAAAGGCTGTAACCAACATAGAACAAGATAAGGTGGGTTCATAAAATGGCATGGGTATTTTTAATCATATCAGGCTTCGGTGAGGTCGCCGGCGTTACTTTCATGAAGCTCTCTGATGGCTTTAAACGCTGGAAGGGAACGGTAGGGGCGATTGGCGCTGGTTTCGTGAGCTTTTTCTTCTTATCTAAAGCGTTACAGACGATTCCAATTAGTACGGCATATGGGATATGGACCGGAATCGGCTCGATAGGCAGCGTAGTGCTGGGTATGGTCATTTTTGGAGAGTCGAGAAATTGGCGCAAGATGTTGTTTCTCTCTATGATTATCTCAGGCGTTATCGGACTGAAAGTAGTAAGTGGAGGCCATTAGGATCAAGTTTGAAGCGAGACCGTGCAAAAGGGCTGTAAAGCTTTTTGGTGCGGTCTTTATTTTTGCAGCTGCTGGTCTTACAATGAAAGGAAAGCATGTATGTAGATAGGGAGAAGAGGAGTACTTACTATGGAGGAGAAGCAGCTGAATACGTTTATTGCTCTTATGGAGCAGTCATTGCTCTCGGAGCTTGTGCTTGATAGCGTTGACCCCACAAATCCAATCCGGGTAGCGGAGACGCCGCGAGGTTGGAGACTGCTTGGGGCGGGCAATTACGCAGGCGTATTTACACATCAGGATTATTCGGATATAGCTGTGAAGGTTTATGCGCCAGGCCGCGACGGCTGGGAGAGTGAATGCGAGGTTTACCGGCGAATTGGCACGCATCCTGCCTTTTCAACTTGTTATCATGCCGGAGAACATAAAGGCCATTATTATTTGATTTTAAAGCGATTAAAGGGAAAGACCTTATATCAGTGCATCATTGATGGAGCAGCAATACCAAAAAAGGCGATAGAAGATATTGATCTAGCGCTGGAGTATGCAAGATCCCGTGGTTTGTTCCCGCATGATGTGCATGGAAAAAATGTAATGATTAAGGATGGAAGAGGCATCGTGCTTGATATTTCAGATTTTTTGAAGGAAGAGCCGTGCACGATGTGGGATGATTTGAAGAAAGCCTACAATCGTATTTACATGCCTTTTCTATCCAAAAAACCGATTCCGGTTCCCGAATGGGTGCTGAACGGCGTCCGTAAGGGCTATCGTTTTATGAGGAATTCATCCGTAGTGGGACGCTCGTCCTAGGGAAGCAGCACAAGCAGCGGCTGCCCTGCAAGGGTGCCGCTGCTTGGCAAAGCTTTGCCGCACATCTTAATGCTCCTCGTCAAACGCGTCCAGCAGCGTCTTGGCGAGATCGGCATCCTTTTTAAGCACATGAATCCGTTTCAAGGAATTGCCCTCAATGGTGATTTTGGTTTTCAAACCATTTGTTTTGAAATGAGCTTCCAATCGGTCTATGAGCTCCGATCTAGAACCCCCTTCCGTACGAATGACTATCCATCGATTCCAAAATAACGCCATTATGCGTCACCTCCTTAAAGTTTTACAATGTAAAACTAGTGTAGGAAGCCATGTGCCCATTGGATTTGAATGTCTTCTTATACGTTCAAATCAATTAAGGATGCACCTTTCATATTTATTCAGCAGAAGCCTTCAAACATGACAGAAAACCCAAAAAAACATTTGCCGTTAATCCAAAATCTGTTGGGGAATAACGTGATTGCTCCTGCCGTATCCTAAGAAAGCGAGATGGCGACCTGACCTATTGACAAACTTAACTGTAACGGATAAAATTACAGTATAAAGCAGGGAGGCCCTTAAACAGTGAACAGCGAATTTACGATTGCCGTACACAGTCTCGTTTACTTGGCTTATTTACCGGAAAGAATGGCTAGCAGTGATATGATCGCCGAGAATGTCGGCACACATTCTGCTCGTGTTCGCAAGGTAATGGGTGGTTTGCGCCGCAGTGGATATGTAGATACCCGTGAAGGCTCAGGAGGCGGCTATAGGCTGACGATTGACCCTAATGTGGTAACACTTGCCGATATCTATCGCGTGATGGCACAAGGCTCGCTAATTCCGAGCTGGTGCTCGGGCAACCCAGAGATGGATTGTGTTGTTGGGTCGAATATGAATCAAGTGATGTTCGGCATATTTTGTACAGCGGAGAAGCAGTTGGAAAGTCATTTTAGCGCGATTACGATTCAGGATGTGTTGAAGCAAATTCACGCATGCGGTTAGCAAATGATGTTTCATTTAACGGTGAGACGGGTATTCCCTTTATCATACACATTGTTTGGAGAGGATGATTGAAATGGCAGTAGCATTGACGAAAGAAAACTTTAACGAGTCCATTCAAAACGGCGTTTCTCTTGTAGATTTTTGGGCACCTTGGTGTGGACCTTGCAAAATGCAGCTACCAATCGTTGAGGAGCTTTCCGCTGAGCTGGAAGGCCAAGCAGTAATTGCTAAAATTAACGTTGATGAGCAGCCAGAACTTGCTTCACAATTCGGCGTTATGAGTATCCCAACATTGATTTTGTTCAAAGACGGTCAACCCGTTGACAAAATGGTTGGCGTACAATCCAAAGATGCTTTGAAAGCAAAAATTTCCGGCCAAATGTAAGCAACATTTTGTAATAAATAACCGTCTTAATATCGTCTGGTATCAGTGAGCAACTGGTGTCAGGCGATATTTTTTTTCTGGAAACTCTTATTTTCAGTAAGATAATATTGGTATAAAAGGTACTAAGTGTGAATGTAAAATTCGACCTAATTAAGCAAATGTTAAGGAAATAATAAGCGTTTATACCAACCTTATCTGTTGCTTTATACTAATTTAGTTAGTAGAATTAAAAATAATTGTACGCAGCAGCGTGCCCTAACTTTGATTTATGGAGTGGTGATGTAGTGAACGCAGTCAGTACGAAAAAGGACAAAACGGTTACCGGAGAGTCCCTGCGGCAAGGTATGACATCTTCAAAAATTTTGATCATTATTCCGGCTTATAATGAAGAGCACAGCATAAGCCATGTGATACATGATGTGAAGACACATTGCCCATCTGCTCATATTCTGGTCATTAATGATGGCTCCAAAGACCGTACACGTGAAGTAGCTGAAGCGAATGGTGCTTCTGTTATTACACTTCCGACCAATTTGGGCATCGGCGGAGCTATGCAGACGGGATATCGTTATGCCCACCGCTATGACTATGATGTTGCCGTTCAAGTGGATGGCGACGGTCAGCATAAGGCGGAGCAGCTTCATTTGATTTTGGACCCCGTGCTTAGCGGGAAAGCGGATTTGGCGATTGGTTCACGTTTTATTGAACAAACCGGCTTCTTGTCCTCTGCAACGCGCAGAGTCGGTATCAAGATTTTATCTACTATTGTTACTGCAATGACACGCAAGCGTGTGCTGGACGTTACCTCAGGGTTCCGCGCTGCAAATAAACGTGCGATTGCTGTATTCCAAAGCGATTATGCGACAGACTATCCAGAAGTGGATTCCATCGTGCTCATTCATCGCAGCGGATTGCGTACAAGCGAGGTAGCTGTCGTGATGGAAGCACGTACAGGCGGTACGTCATCAATAAATGCGATGCGTTCGGTTTATTATATGGTTAAGGTAACATTGTCGCTATTCATTCGCAGCTTGAAAGCAACGAAGCCAGTCAAGGTTCAATCTTAGAAAAATGTTTACGATGAGAGTTTGCTCTGCAAACTTTAAGGAGGATACACCATGCAAGCCTTGTGGATTATCACAAGTGTGGTTTTTTTGTTCGTGCTGATTATGTTGATTAACCGGAGATTGCTCCGTGAGCAGTATTCAATGCTCTGGCTGTTGTTTGGTGTAGTGATGCTGATATTGTCTGTACGCGTCCAGATTATTGATACGCTGGCCCACGCGATTGGTATCGCTTATGCGCCGGCATTGCTTTTTCTAGTCGGAATTTTATTTTGTATTATGCTTATTTTGCATCTTACAGTCATTGTATCCAAATTGTCGGAGAAGGTTATTCGTCTTACACAAGAGCTTGGAATTTTACATCACGAGCTGCATGAGCGCAAAAGGTCGGATTCATAATGGCATATATCATATTGTTTCTTAATATTTTGCTGCTTGTTTCTGGCCAGTTATTGTGGAAAACAGGAATGAACAAAATGGATACGGCGAAAGGCGACACATGGGTATCGTTATTGTGGTCGCCTCATATATGGTCAGGACTTGTTTTGTACGGAATTGCTACCGTTCTTTGGTTGTACGTACTCAAGAAGCTGCCGCTTAGCCTTGCCTATCCGCTGCAAAGCTTGGCTTATGTAATAGCGCTGGTTGCAGCTGTATTTATATTTAACGAATCGGTACCGCTGCAGCGCTGGATAGGCGCAGCTATTATTTTGGCGGGTGTAATTGTACTCGCTTGGAAATAAGCCGCTTTCAACATTGGGGAGGATCAATTTACGTGGTGGAATGGGTTAGGAAAAACAAAGCATGGACGATAGCGATCGTTCTTATTTTTATGCTTGCCTTGTGGCTGAGGGTTGATTTTCTTACATCGGTCAAACATAACATTTCACATGATTCGAAGTATTACGATGAGATGGTGCACCGGTTGCTTGATGAAGGCATTTACGCCTACAAGGAAGAGGTTCCAAATGCAAGGGTAACACCGGGTTATCCACTGTTCATGACGGGTATGTATCTGGTGGCTGATCAAATCGGCGTAGAGCCGTTCCCTCTTATTCGCTGGGTACAGGTGTTAATTAGCATGGCTACACTCATTATCATTTATATGATTGCGATGCAGGCAACAAGAAACAAATGGGTGGCAATTGTAGCGTTTTTTATTAGTGCAATTTATCATCCCTTCATTTGGGCAAATGGAGCAGTTCTCACAGAAACGCTCGCATTATTTCTCTTAATGGCCTATCTGTCTATGCAGTTATATGCCTTTCGTACCGAACGAAAGCGCGATGCTGCGTTAGCGGGTATCTTGTTAGGCCTGACAGTACTTGTTAGGGCTGAATTTTTACCGATTTTTGTTCCTTTGTACGGAGTGTTTTTGCTGCAGAAATGGTTCAAGAAAAAACCGGGTGTGCAGACCGAGGTTATATCCAAATGGGCTATTTTCAAAAAAGTTCTATTAATGGGTGTTATTACTGGACTATGCTTATCGGCTACGATGCTTCCTTGGTGGATAAGAAATGTCGTTTCATTAAATGAATTTGTATTGACTGCTTCTCAGTCCAATCCGTTCAAAGCGGGTACTTATCCGAATAAAGATTATACTGACAAGATCGTTGATCCAACGGGATTGACGCAGGATGAGGTTGCATGGGCGCGCATCAAGGCCGGCTTCACGCAGCAAACCTGGAAATATGTAAAATGGTATACGGTAGGAAAGCTTAAATATACTTATACGCATATGTTCTTCGGCTCAGGTCATTCTCCTATGTACCATGCCTATCCGAAGGTAGCATACTTACATGTACTGATTATATACAGCACGATTATTCCTCTGCTTGCGCTTATATGGAGATGGAGACATCCTGCAGCCATGCTGGCGGTGGTCATCTTCGTCATGACGATGATTAGACTAGTGTTCGTACCGGAATATCGATATAACTTTACCGTTATGCCCCTGTTTATTATATTGTTCTCTTGGCTCGGTATTTATATTTTGCAAAAAATATGGGCATATATTGAACGTAGAAAAACGGCGTAGCAGCTTTAACTGTATATTGTAAAAGACTGCCTAAAGGACAAGCGCCTTGGGCAGTCTTTTTTCGCTTATTGTGCAACTTCCGCAATGTATGGCGCGTCTAATTTATGAATAAATTGGAAAAGCATTGGAGGGTGAAGCAGTGAGGATCAATCATCGAAAGAGGCTTGCGGTAGTGCTATCAACAGCGATGCTTATGAGTATGTTGCCAGCAACGGCATTTGCTGAAAGCTCAAACAAGCCAGCAGTGACGAATGCAGCAGCAAATGCCGTGCCATCGTCGGAAGGAGACATCATGAAAGAAGGATTTGCAGCTCCAGTTGATGTAGCAATAACGAAAGAGAAAGCGGAAGCACTAGCGAGGCAGTATGTAAGCATTCCGAAGGAGTATGTCCTCCAAGGGGCTAGTCTTAATATGGAAGTGATGGCTAGCGGCAAACGCAATGCTTGGGGACTGGATTTCGTGAAAAAGGTGAACGGCAAGCACTTGGGAAGCATCTACGTTCGTATTCATGCGGATAAAGGTCAGCTTCTGGAGTTCAACTCTTATACCGATAACCCATCTGCCAAACCAACGTATCCGCTTAAGGTTGAACGTGATGCCGCTCAGCAGATTGCGCTCCAATTCATAGATAAAATCGCAGCTGATTATAAAGGACAAATTCAGTACAATCCTGATTATGGTGTTCAACTGCGTCCACCGCTAACGGGTGAGGTTGTGCATTCCATTCGTTATGATCGGTTGGTGAATGACATACCCTATGTAGATAACTACATAGAGCTTGAAGTGGATAGTGAGGGGCATGTCCGAAGATTTTCCTTGCAGTGGGATGATACAATTATTTTCCCGAAAGTAGATGCAAAGCTGTCTGCAGCAGAGGCAAATGAAAAGCTGCGAGCAGCAGCAGCTCCACTGTTAGCTTATATCGTGCCTTACAATATGCAGGGGAAAAGGAAACCTTTGCTTAGTTATGAGCTTCAGCCTATATCGATCGATGCGGTGACTGGCCAGCTAAAGGATCAGTCGAGAGACAGTTATTTTAGAGCGGGAACGATATCGGAAACACCTATATCCGAGAAACCTTTAGGCGAAAAGCCGAAGGCAGGGGCAGTTACCGAGAAGCAAGCGATAGATGCGGTAAAAGCTGCTTTTGCGCTGCCGGCAGGGGTGGAGCTGAATGGTTCCAACTACAGTGAAAATAGCGATGAGAGCACAGGTGAAACCGAAGCTTATTGGCAGCTGAATTGGACAGTGAAAAAGGATGGCAAGGAAGTGGGCTCAGCTTCAGCTTCCGTTAACGGTCGCACTGGAGAGGTTCGCCATTTCAATACGTATATGTATAACGAACAAAGTCAATCAGGCGGGACAAAGGTGACGCTAGAGCAAGCGACTACAGCAGCGGTAGAGGCAATTAAGAAACGTTTGCCATGGCTAACGGATGAGCTATATCTGGTCAAACCTGATCCGAAGCAATATGAGGGAATTGTCGCAGGGCAACCTAGTCAATACTATTTCAATTTTGTACACAAAATCTATGGCGCAGTGGTTGAATATGACAACATTAACTTGTCGATACATTCAAGCACTAGGGAAGTTGTAAATTACGATGCTAATTTGTCGAACTTTGAATATCCAGCTGAGGCTCCTGCCTTGATTAAGAAGGAGCAGGCAGTTGACAGCTGGCTGAATTATTACCGAACACAGCTTACGTATCGGCTTGTGCAAAGCTTCACATGGAACGGGCAGCCTATTCCAATTGAGAAATATAAACTGATGATTGCTTCAGGTGAAATAAGAGGCGACGAAGTGGATAGAAAGACAGAAGCAGAACTAGTTTACCAATTAGTGCCTAAGCTTATGGATGAGTCGGTGTTCCTCGATGCAGTGACGGGCGGCTGGCGAAATCGGGAAACAGGTGATGTCACACAGCTCGAGAAGCCAAAGGCTAAGGATATTGATGGACACTTTGCACAGCGTCAGCTTGAACTAATGGTTGCATACAAAGCGCTTGATGTGAAAGATGGTCTTGTGCGTCCTAATGAGGCGGTTACACGCGGAGAGCTGATTAAAATGCTGGTGCTAGCGCGCAGCAGCGGAGTATCGCCGCTCTCGATGTCCTTCAGTAATCAGCTTGGTGGTAAAGCCTCATTTAATGATGTAGCTGCTGATTCCAGTTATTTCGTTTATGTTGAAAGTGCATTGGAACAAAATTTGATAGATGTTGGGGATGGCTCCTTTAACCCTAGCGGTAAAGTATCCCGTGATGAGATGGCGGAGCTGATCGTGCGAGCACTTGGTTATAATGCGCTTGCGAATTACGATCATATTTTTAAAGTCTCGTTTAAAGACTCGGATCTGATCCAGAATAAGGGGCAGGCAGCCATTGTTGTAGGTCTCAAAATTATGAGCTTATCGGATGGCAAGTTTTTGCCTAAGAAACAAGTGACGCGAGGCGAAGCATCGGTAGCGTTTTTCCGTTATCTTCAATCGCGCGCAGAGCTGCAAGAAGCGCCGCTTCGGATGTAATGTATTCTTAATACAAGAAACCTGGATTCTACAAGTGGATGATACGCTTGCAGAACCCAGGTTTTTTATAGATAAGGGCTCGGAAGTTATCCTTTAATCCGTTTTCTTCTTTTTCGAGGTAAAATTTGTTACTGATTTCGTATCCTCAATGGTATCATTTACGAATGCCATATCTTGATTTTTGGCTTTCATATTCGTCGTTCCTTTGTAATTGCCCTTATGAGTCTGATTTTCCATAAGCTTGCCTCCTCAAATTTTAGATGCTTGTGTGCACAGCTTAAGCCAGCGCCAACATAGTATTTCCGCAGCGCGGCTTATCATTCTCAGAAGTGACTATCTTGCGGCGAGGCACAAATACAATATCGTTTAGGGGTATAAAACGGGTTAAAAACAAACGTCTGTTCAAATACAGGTTTTATAGGTTTTCACAACTTACAATGCTTTTATTGTTCAGAAAACCGTCTTCATTTGCCAAGGAAGCCATCAAATGCCGTTTAGGCTTGACGGATGGCACTTTCAAAGTAGGTGACGCTGGGGTATAATAGCTGGAGTTGTTTACTTTCGGGAAAATAGGGGTGTCTTATAGCATGGCATTGAAAGCAGGAATAGTAGGTTTGCCCAACGTCGGCAAATCAACATTGTTTAACGCAATAACGCAAGCAGGAGCAGAATCTGCCAATTATCCTTTTTGTACAATAGATCCTAACGTTGGTGTTGTTGAAGTACCGGATGAGCGTTTGGACAAGCTGGTTGAGCTCGTTGTTCCTAAGAGCATCGTGCCTACAGCGTTTGAGTTTGTCGATATTGCCGGCTTGGTTGCTGGTGCAAGCAAAGGCGAAGGATTGGGCAATAAATTTTTGGCGCATATCCGTGAGGTAGACGCCATTGTTCATGTGGTTCGCTGCTTCCAAGATGATAACATTACTCATGTATCTGGCAAGGTTGATCCAATTAGCGATATTCAAACGATTAATTTGGAGCTTATTTTGGCGGATATTGATTCGGTTGATAAAAAGATTGAACGCTCCCGTAAAAACCTTAAGGGCGGAGACAAAAAAGTTGCTCAAGAAATCGAAGTGCTTGAACGCATCAAGGAAGCGTTGTACAACGATAAGCCTGCTCGCAGCCTTGAGCTGAGCGATGATGAGAAGCTGCTTGTTCGTGATTTGCATTTGCTGACAATGAAGACGGTATTGTATGCCGCTAACGTGAGCGAAGACGAGGTTTCAAATTCAGACGGCAATGAGTACGTACAAAAAGTACGCGAATTCGCAGCTGCTGAAGGTGCTGAAGTTGTGCCAATCAGCGCGAAGGTTGAAGCTGAGATTGCTGAGCTTGAAGGCGAAGACAAAGAAATGTTCCTTGAGGAGCTTGGCATGTCGGAGTCGGGCTTGAACCGTTTGATCAGTGCAGCTTACAAGCTTCTTGGCCTATACACTTACTTTACAGCCGGTGTACAAGAGGTTCGCGCATGGACGATTCGCAGTGGAACAAAAGCGCCGCAGGCGGCTGGCGTTATTCATACCGATTTCGAACGTGGATTCATTCGTGCTGAGGTTGTTTCCTTTACAGATCTTGCAGCTGCGGGTTCGATGGTAGCGGCTCGTGAGAAGGGGCAAGTTCGTCTTGAGGGCAAAGAATATGTCGTTCGTGATGGCGATGTTATCCATTTCCGTTTTAACGTGTAAATATTAGGGGAATAATAGAGCCCTGTAAGTGCAGCTTTGCGCTTACAGGGTTTTGTTGCAATCAGGATTCATGCTGGATGCTCAGTAACCAATGGCGGTTGCCTGGCATATGAAGATTGAAGCGGTTCGTAAAAATGGGCATGATTAGCTGGCTGTAAATCGAAACCAGCAGTCGATAGAAACTCGATGATATGGTATAATGAACATTATCCTAATGGAATAAACAGAGGTGAATGATCGTGTTTGACCGTTTACAAGCACTCGCAGACCGGTATGAGAAGCTGAGTGAGCTATTGTGTGATCCAGATGTATCCAGTGATCCCAAGCGGCTTAGAGAGCTTTCCAAGGAGCAGTCGGATTTACAAGAGGCATATGATGCCTTTACGGAATATAAACAAGTTACCGAGCAGCTGGACGACGCTAAGCTGATGCAAGCTGAGAAACTCGATGACGAAATGCGTGAAATGGTTAAAATGGAAATCGACGAATTGAGCAAACGCCAAGCTGAGCTTGATGAGCAAATTCGTATCGTTCTATTGCCGAAGGACCCTAATGATGACAAGAACGTTATTGTCGAAATTCGTGGTGCGGCTGGCGGAGACGAAGCAGCATTGTTCGCATATGAGTTATATCGTATGTATACAAAGTTTGCTGATGCACAAGGCTGGCGTGTAGAGCTAATGGATTTCAGTGAGAACGACGTTGGCGGATTTAAAGAGGTAATCTTTATGATTACGGGCAAAGGCGCGTACAGCAAGATGAAATTCGAAAGCGGCGCTCATCGCGTACAACGGATTCCAGTAACGGAATCAGGCGGCCGTATTCATACATCAACATCTACGGTAGCTGTTATGCCTGAGGTTGAGGATGTGGAGATTGAAATTTTCGACAAGGATATTCGCGTGGATACGTTCTGTTCCAGTGGAGCGGGCGGTCAATCCGTTAATACGACGAAATCCGCGGTACGTGTATTGCACGTTCCAACCGGCATTATGGCGACTTGCCAAGATGGCAAATCACAGAATGAGAACAAAGCGAAGGCACTTGCCGTGCTTCGTGCACGTATCTCTGATGTTCGCCGTCAAGAGGAAGAAGCAAAGTATGCGGGCGAGCGTAAGAGCAAGGTTGGAACGGGAGATCGCAGCGAACGTATTCGCACATACAATTTCCCGCAAAGCCGTGTAACGGATCACCGTATCGGATTAACGCTTCATAAGCTGGATTCAGTGATGAACGGCGATTTGACAGAGGTTATTTCCTCCCTGACGATCGCAGAGCAAGCTGATCTTATGGAACGTGAAATGGCTTAACAAATTTGCGCTGGGTCGCTGGTTGCTTACAATAAGCAATCAGTGGTCTGGCGTTTTGTTCCGTTTGGGGAAGCGAAGGCAAGGCAAGTGGTCGTGTGGAGCACATAAATAGATCGGGCATGGCAGTGAATTATAGTCGAATGTGCTGTTAGCTGTGAGGCAGTAATAGCAAAAGAGTGGCTATAGTTGCTGCATGAAGGAGAAGGAAGTTACTTTAAAGTGGGAAGGGCGATGCAGGGATGAGCAAGCATTCGGAGGAGCAATGGTTTGTTGCGCCATTAACATTGCGGCAAGCTTGCATGCAAGCGACAGCGATTTTGCAATCGGAAGCGGTGGAAGAGCCGCGCAACAATGCAGAGCTTCTGCTCATGCATTTGCTGAATATGGATCGAGCGGCATTGCTGCGTGATGGCAGTGATTTATTTCCTGCAGAGCGGTTAGCAGAATGGGAAGGCCTCATACGTCGTAAGGCTGCTGGGGAGCCTGTTCAATATATTATAGGTGAGCAATGGTTTTATGGGCGGCCATTTACAGTCTCGCCTGCTGTGCTCATTCCGCGTCCGGAAACAGAGCTGCTCGTCGAGGCTGTGCTTGAAGCAGCTGATCTTATTTGGCCCCCTGCGCTGATTGCAGGGGATATGCAGCCGCCGACGATTGTCGACGTCGGCACAGGCAGCGGCGCCATCGCCGTGACGCTAGCTTCGCAGCGTCACGCATGGCGCGTATGCGCGTCCGATCTATCGCCGGACGCGCTGGCAGTCGCCCGCACGAACGCGATCCGCCATGAGGCGGCGGATCGGTTGACATTCGTGCAGGGCGACCTGCTCATGCCATTTGTACATGGGCATGAGCAGGGTGAACTGCAGCACGGCGAGCTTCGCATCGACGTGCTTGTATCCAATCCGCCGTATATACCGGCGGCGGATATGTTAGAGCTGCAGCGCGAAGTTCGCGACTATGAGCCGCATCTCGCGCTGGAAGGCGGGCCGGACGGGTTGATCCCGTACCGGCGCATGCTGGAGCAGCTTCCGCTGCTCGCGCAGATGCCTCGCATCGTCGCATTCGAGCTCGGCATGGGCCAGCCTCGCATCGTTGCCGACATGATGCGCGAAATGTCCCAATGGGACGACATTCGAATCATCAGTGACTACGCTGGAATCGAGCGCCATGTCATTGCAACGAGGAGTTAACTTCGCTTGCAGCAAAAGAGGCTTCCCCAAAAGTAGATTAATCTACTTCGGGAAAGCCTCTATTTCATTTAAAGCAGCCATTTTCAAGCAGCAGCCTGACTGGGCTCAGTAAAATAAATCTATTTTCTAGATTTTTTTCGCTGTAACCCATCACTTAGCGCTTTTTCTCCGATTTTATCCGCTCACACTTATTCCGGCATCATACCGGTGCTTATCGCAAGACGGTTCCACCCGTTGATCGTAATAATAGCCATAATAATCTCGCCGACTTGTTTGCTCTCGAAATATCGGGCAACTTCTTCATATACCGCATCGGGTACATGCTCCTTCGTAATGACTGTGACAGCCTCCGTCAAAGCGAGTACCGCTCGCTCCTCTTTCGTAAAGTAAGGCGTATCGCGCCAAGCGCTCAATGCATAAATACGCTGCTCAGTCTCGCCCAAGCTTCTAGCGTCTTTTGTGTGCATATTAATGCAGAAAGCACAGCCATTTATTTGCGATGCGCGAATTTTAATCAATTCTAGCAGCTGCTTGTCGATGCTCGTAGTGCCTAGGTATTTTTCCAATCCGCTCATTGCCTGATATGCAGCAGGTATTTCTTTTGCTATTTGGACTCTTTCTGTCATGTTCCTCATTCTCCTCTATGTTCTAATTATTTGCTTTCATCCTCTAAGACAAAACACAGTTATCGGTTGTGACAGAAGGCTGAAAATTTTTTTTATTTAGTCGTCTTTGTTTAGTCATGCTTTAGTCATCCTGTGTTAGCGATTGGCGGTTCGTAAATTTTCAAATGGTCATTCGATCCGAACATGCTTCAGCTTATCAGGGTTCAAGATGACATAAATCCGCTCAACCTTCTGCCCTTCCTCATCGAGCCGAAAGCTGATCACACTTCTTGGCATACCGGCTTGGTTAACGACGACACCAGCTTGTCCGTTCACGTCAGCGAATTGATGGCCATCTCCCAAGAAGGTCTTCGGAATAACACCCTTCAAAAAGGCGATGACTCTTTCTCTGCTAATAATAGCGAAAATAGCTGCACGTACCTTGCCTCCTCCATCGGAGACAAGAATCGCTTCTTCGGACAAAAGAGAAATCAATTTCTCGAAATTTCCAGAGGAAGCTGCTTCCATGAAGGCAACAGTGAGGGTCTCGGCTTTATCCGTGTTCATGGGTAGCATCGACCTATCTTCCTGAAGTTTCTCTTTGGCTCGGCTGTATATTTTACGACAGTTTGCTGTCGTTTTATGTAAGCATGAAGCAATATCCTCATAATCGTACTGAAGCGATTCTCTTAAAATAAACACAGCCCGCTCAACGGCTGTGAGCTGCTCAAGCATGACAAGCAGCGCGTAGGAAATCTCTTCATGCTCCGCATAAATTTCAGCAGGGTCTTGTTTTACGGTGCTGACGTCTGGTTCGGGCAGCCACTGTCCAACATATACTTCTTTTCTTTTGCGAGCGGATTGGCTGAGATTGATCGAGCGGTTAGTGAGCATTCGAACGAGATAGGCCTTCTCATTTTTAATTTCACTAGGGTCCAAAAGGCTGTAGTCTGCAAACACATCCTGGACCAAATCCTCGGCCTCGCTGAATGTGCCAAGCATCCGATAAGCAATGGAATGGAGCAGCGGTCGATACGCTGCATAAGTATTTTGGAAATCCATTCTTCATCCATCCTTCTCATTTATTGAAAATAGTATAACTTGCTAGAAGAGCGTCTGCGATAAGATAAATAATAGATAGATTGATAGGTTTATATATTAAGCATAACGGACATAATGACGGATAGATACGTTCCGGAACGCAAGCAGACGCACTGACGGGTGCGACGAGAGGAGCTTGTGTTATATGTCCAGCCATTATTCTATTCATTCCTATTCCAATATTTCTAAATCCGCTCATTCTAATTCGGGTAAGTCTAATAAATTTGTTTATCGCAAATCATATGGTTTTATTATTTTTGCACTTATCATTTTAATTATGAGCTGGGAAGCTCAGCAAATGGATGCTGCGGTTGCAGGCGGAGAAATTCCGCAGGAAGCCATTCGCCTTCGTATTTTAGCCAATTCCGATAATCCTGCTGATCAAGTCGTGAAACGTCTTGTCCGGGATGAAATCGTTAAAGCGATGAATAGCTGGGTGACGGGACCTCAGACGATTGAGGAAGCACGTCAGACGATTCTCGCCAATATGCCTGAAATTGAACGCATTACAGCAGAAGTGCTAAAGAGCCGCGGCTTTGAATATGGCTCATCCGCAGAGCTTGGAATGGTACCGTTCCCGACAAAAATGTACGGCAATCAAGTTTACCCTGCTGGCGACTATGAAGCCCTTCGTATTACACTTGGTGAAGGCGGCGGACAAAATTGGTGGTGTGTATTGTTCCCGCCGTTATGTTTTATCGATGCTGTAAGCGGTGAAGCATCAGCAGCAGCTGGAACAGAGACAGAGCAAGCATCAGTTGTGAAATCGAATAGTGCAGCGGCTAAGACAGCTTCCTTAGCAGCAGCTCCAGCAGATACTCCTTCCCAAGGCGAAGCGCCGGAAGCAAAATTTTTTATTTGGGAAATGATCGAATCTTTTATCAATTGGATTAAATCATTGTTTTCATAAGAAACGACAGCTGCACCTTTGAATGTAAAGGTGCAGTTGTCGTTTCTGCTTGTTTGCGGGTGCTTATGCTATAATAACGAATGAATGAACAATTTCAATTAAGAGCAAGGATTGAAGGATAGAGATGACTAAAACAAATGTATGGCGCGTAAAGCAGGCTCATGATTCTCAGCTGCGCGAACAATTATCGGAAGCTGCCAGCCAATTAAGAGAAGGCGGTATTATTGCTTTCCCTACGGAGACGGTTTATGGGCTTGGCGCGGATGCTCGCAGCTCGGCGGCGGTTGAGCGGATATTCACCGCAAAGGGACGTCCATCGGACAACCCTCTCATTGTGCATATTGCGGGTCGCAAGCAGTTAGATGAGCTGGTGCTGCCGTATTCGGAGCTGGCTTCATCGTTGATGGAACAGTTTTGGCCAGGGCCACTTACCATTGTACTGCCCGTTCGTGAGGATGCGTTATCGCCGCTCGTAACGGCTGGACTGTCTACCGTTGGTATTCGAATACCGGATCATAGAACAGCGCTTGCGCTGCTTGAGATCGCAGATTGTCCAATTGCTGCACCAAGCGCCAATCGTTCTGGAAGGCCAAGCCCAACACTTGCTGAGCATGTGCTGGAGGATCTGGATGGGCGGATCGATGGTCTTGTTGATGACGGTGCAACAGGCGTCGGCCTGGAATCTACTGTAATTGAGCTTGCTGGCGAGCATGGCATTCGTATTTTGCGGCCAGGCGGCATTACGCGCGAAGCGCTTCAAGAAGCGGCACCCCATGCGTTGATTGATAGTGCCTCGATAGAAGAACCGGAGTCGGCTCCGCGATCACCAGGCATGAAATATACTCATTATGCGCCACAAGGGGAGCTTGAGCTTGTGCAAGGACATTTTGAAGCTGTCGCAGCTTACATTCAAGATCAAGTAGAAGCTGCAAAGATGCGCGGCGAGGTAACTGGCGTACTTGCTTTCGAAGAGAGATTGAATCGCTACGATGCAGATCATGTTTTCTCATTAGGCAGCGAGGCGGAGCTTGGCACAGCAGCGCATCAGCTTTATGCCGCATTGCGTGATTTTGACGGGGCAGGCGCTCAGCGTATTTGGGCAGAGGGCTGCACGGAGCATGGGATCGGCGCAGCGCTTATGAATCGGTTGGCCAAAGCGGCTGGAAACCGAATTATTCGTGTATAGAAAGTGTTCTAAGGGGAACGATCATTTTTGAAACTGAATTAGCTTGAAACCGCACTAGTATGTTTGTCCTCATGTCCGCATATGTTTGGTAAAGACTACAAGCGGACATGGGGGAGATAGGCTGTGATTGAAGCACAATTACAAGCTGGACAGTTTTTGACGCTGCTTATTATTGCGGTGGCACTCAGTCTAGACGCATTTTCTCTTGGGCTCGGCATAGGGCTCAAAGGCATAAGGCTGCGAGATATTTTGAAGCTGGGCATTGTAACTGCGTTGTTTCATATGATCATGCCGCTGGCAGGTATTTTTACAGGTCAATACGTGGGCTCCTTGCTTGGAGATGTAGCCACGACTGCGGCAGGCATTTTGCTAGTGCTGCTCGGCGGACATATGATTTATAGCTCGCTGCGCGGCGAGGCGGTTCAATCTTTTGACCATAAATCTTTTTGGGGCTTGCTCGTGCTTTCGCTTAGCGTCAGTATCGACTCGTTCTCAGTAGGCATTACGCTTGGGATGTTCGCTGCAAACATGTTGATGACGGTTTTACTTATCGGTCTGCTCGGCGGGCTGATGTCGATATGTGGTTTAATGCTGGGGCGTAAAGTCAGCGGTCAGCTTGGCGAATATGGCGAGGCCATAGGCGGAGGAATTTTGTTCGTGTTCGGCATCTTGTTTATCTTTTAGAATATAAGTAAGAAAGCAGAACAATATTGCAGTCTTATTTTAAATTTCAAGTCAAAGCTGCTTTAGCATCTAAGGAACGCTGCAGGTGTTTTCGCTTAATCGTTGAACAGCTTGGAATAACGTGCAAAAAGGAGTTGGCAGTGTGAAACGTATTTTATTTGTATGTACAGGCAATACATGCCGCTCACCGATGGCAGAGGCTATGCTTCGCCGAATGGCTGCTCTGAGAGGGATCACCGTAGCCGTTCGCTCCGCAGGCATATCTACTATTGATGGACTGCCTGTGTCAGCTCATGCTGTGGAGACTCTTAGGCAGCGGGACATCGAGCATAAGAGCACGTCGCTGGCGCTGACGAGCGAGGCGGTTGGTTGGGCTGATATTATTTTGACAATGACGGTCAATCATAAGCGCGGTTTGCTGCAATGGCATCCCGAAGCGGTCGACAAAATCTATACGTTAAAGGAATATGCAAATCAAGACGCTCAAGTGCTCGCGGATATTGAGGAGCTGGAGCAGCTCTATACAGAGCTTCATATGAAGCAGGCGCTTGGCCAACAGCTGACGACTGGCGAGAGAAGACGATTGCTTGAGCTGGAGCGTCGCATACCGAGCTTTGACATCGTTGATCCTTTTGGAGGCTCGCTTGCTATATACAGCAGCAGTGCTAACGAAATAGAGGACGCGCTCGTCAAACTGCTGGACAAGCTTGCCAAAAGATAAGTATTCAGGGTTGCAGAAGTCATTTTTGCTCCCGTTCGATTGATTTTTGCAGCTGTATAAGATATAATAAAATGACAATATACGGTTTCCGATGTAACTGGCGACGGAAGTGGGTAACCACGGTGGAGCATCGGAATATACGGCCGGTCGCCTGGGCAAAGAGCAGCATGCTAATAAGCATGTCTTGCTCTTTTTTCGTCTTTTTGGGCAAAAATAGGTATACTAGCACTGTGATGTTTCATTTCTAAGGAGGTCTTTTGCGTTGAAAATTGCTATTGGTGCTGACCATGCAGGTTATCGTTTGAAGGATGAAGTTGTACCGTTTCTTCAATCGCTTGGTCATGAAATTGAAGATCTTGGTTGCAACTGTGACCAATCCGTCGATTATCCGGACTATGCATTGCCCGTATGCGACCTTGTTACGAGCGGCAAAGCAGAGCGCGGTATACTCATTTGTGGAACAGGTATCGGCATGTCGATTGCGGCTAATAAAGTACGCGGCATCCGCTGTGCGCTTGTGAATGATATGTTCTCAGCCAAAGCCACTCGGGAGCATAATGATACTAATGTTTTGGCGCTTGGGGAACGAGTGATCGGTCCTGGAGTGGCACTCGAAATTATTCGCATATGGCTTGAAACGCCGTTCTCAAATGGAGAACGTCATGTCGGTCGTGTTAGTAAAGTGAAACAAATTGAAGAACAGTACAGCAGCCAGTCCTAATTAGGGGGCATTCGCAATGAACGTAGACGAAAACGTACAGCTAGGAAGCATTGCAGAACAGGTTGAGCAAATTGTTCGGGAACTGGCAGCGGCAGGCAAGCTTGGTATGAGTCAGCTGCTAGTAATCGGTGTAAGTACTAGTGAGGTGCTTGGTCATCGCATCGGGACTTCGGGCACCATTGAAACGGCTGCACAAATTTACGCAGGCGTTGAAGCGGTTCGCAGCGAAGTTGGCTTTATTCCCGTTTATCAATGCTGCGAGCATCTGAATCGCGCGCTTGTCATTGATCATGCTTCCGCAGAACGATTGGGGCTTGATATTGTAGGTGCAGTGCCAGTGCCTAAAGCGGGCGGTTCCATGRCAGCCTATGCCTATCGTCAGCTGAAGGAACCTTGTTTGGTGGAAACGGTGCAGGCGCATGCGGGCATCGATATTGGTGATACGTTTATCGGTATGCATTTGAAGCGGGTGGCTGTTCCCGTTCGTCCGACGATTCGTGAAATTGGCGGAGCGCATGTCACGATGGCTATCACAAGGCCAAAGTTAATAGGCGGCTCCCGAGCAGTATACGAGCTTAGCGAGAATCTAACGGTAGAGCAATCTGCTGGAACTTGCGAATAGTTGATTTATAGCCATAATTTTTTGATTTTCAGCGTCTAAAGGACACCGAAGACGTTTTTGCTTGATAAAGGGTATCTAATTTGAGGAGGAATTTAATCATGGAAAATTTGCGCAAACAAGACCCAGAAGTATTGAAAGCTCTAGGACTAGAACTTACTCGTCAACGTGACAATATCGAGCTTATCGCATCCGAGAACATCGTTAGCGAAGCGGTATTGGAAGCTATGGGAAGCGTTTTGACGAACAAATATGCAGAAGGTTACCCAAGCAAACGTTTCTATGGCGGTTGTGAGCATGTTGACATCGTTGAGGATATTGCCCGCAACCGTGCGAAAGAGCTTTTTGGCGCTGAGCATGCGAACGTGCAACCACACTCCGGCGCACAAGCGAACATGGCTGTTTACCTTGCAGCTTTGCAGCCTGGCGACACTGTGCTTGGTATGAATCTAGCACATGGTGGACATTTGACACACGGCAGCCCTGTTAATGCATCTGGATTGCTTTATAACTTTGTTGCATATGGTGTACAAGAAGATTCCTTCACTATTGATTATGAAGAAGTTCGCAAGCTTGCTTTCAAGCACCGTCCTCGTTTGATCGTTGCAGGCGCTAGTGCGTATCCGCGCACAATCGATTTCGAGAAGCTTGGCAAAATTGCTAATGATGTAGGCGCATTGTTTATGGTTGATATGGCTCACATCGCTGGTTTGGTTGCTGCAGGCCTTCACCCGAGCCCAGTGCCTCATGCGCATTTTGTAACAACTACAACGCACAAAACCCTTCGCGGACCTCGCGGCGGTATGATCCTTTGTCGCCAACCTTGGGCTGCTGCGATTGATAAAGCAGTTTTCCCAGGCTCGCAAGGCGGTCCTTTGATGCATATTATCGCTGCTAAAGCAGTAGCTTTCGGCGAGGCGCTTCAACCTGAATTCAAGCAATACGCAACCCAAGTTGTTAAGAACGCTAAAGTTCTTTCGGAAGAGCTTGTTGCAAAAGGCTTTAATATCGTATCTGGCGGAACAGACAATCACTTGATGCTGCTCGACACACGCAATCTGAACATTACAGGAAAAGTAGCAGAACATGTGCTTGATGAAGTAGGCATTACGGTTAACAAAAATGCCATTCCGTTTGATCCAACAAGCCCGTTTGTAACATCCGGTATTCGTATTGGTACACCTGCAGCGACAGCTCGCGGCATGGAAGAGAACGCAATGAAGGTTATTGCTGAGGTTATTGCACTTGTGCTTAACAGCCCTCAAGATCAAGAGGTGCTCTCCAAAGCGCGCGGCATGGTTCGTGATCTTACGGCACAATACCCACTTTACCCTGGCATGACTTACTAATCATAAATATATTATTAATAAAAAAAGACCTATTTGTGCATATGCATGAATAGGTCTTTTTTTGATTATATGCCGTGCATAAATAATATATCTAAAAAAAATAATACAGTTTGAAGCTGCTTAGAATAAATAAGCAAACGTCAATGTTGAAATGAAAAAACGTTCATTTTGCACGACCGAAAAATAATAATTAAATATAATGGTCGTTATTATTTATGTTATAGTATAAATACCGAAAAAACACGTTATATATTCGTGGAATATATATGTAATTTAAATTAAAATGGAAATATAAAGGATTTTCAATTTAATCTGTATTTTTAAGTATTAGTGCTATTTTTGTAAATAAATGACTGTAAAAAAATTAAAGTGAAATATTATTAAAATAATTAACTGAATAAACGCTGTACAGCATTAACGCAACAGAATAATTAATTGAATAAACGCGTTAGTGTGTTAAAGAACAGTGTATAAAAGTAATTATAAACAAAAATTTACAGCTTACATATTCTTGATAAATAATTAACATGGTTGTATAGTGAAATTTATTATTATATTTAAACTCATTGTTTAAATGGGGAAAATGTTTAGCATTGCTCAAGAGGATACGTATATTTGCATTGGACAAGCTAGAAGAAGATGCAAACGTTTGTGTACAAAGCGAGTAAGTTGGACGATTTTGCCTTGTTGAACTGAGCAGAAAAAAAACGGGAGGATTACAATGAGAACAAGAAAGTCTGCTTTATCATTTATTGCTGCTTTACTCATTCTTGCTATTGTCGCTGTTGGTTGTACGCCTAAAGAAGAAACAGGCAACAACGGTGCTACGAACGGCGCAACAAACGGCGCTACAAATGGAGGAGCATCCGAAGCGAAAGTTTTCAGAATGAACATTCACTCTGAGCCTTCGACACTTGACCCGGCACTTATGGAAGACAACGTATCAGGTACACTTGCAACTGGTATCTACGAGGGACTTACTCGTAAAAACGAGAATGGTGAATCCATTCCTGCAACAGCTGAAAGCTGGGTAAAATCAGAAGACGGCAAAACCTACACATTTAAAATCCGCAAAGACGCAAAATGGAGTAACGGCGACCCTGTTACTGCAAATGACTACGAATTCTCTTGGAAGCGCGCGCTTGATCCAGCTGTAGGTTCAACTTACGCGTACCAATTCTACTACATCGTTGGCRCACAAGATTATAACGAAGGCAAAACGACAAACACAGACGCTGTGGGTATCAAAGCTCTTGATGCTCAAACGCTTGAAGTTAAACTCGTTTCACCTACACCATACTTCTTGAGCCTTACATCATTCTATGTTTACAACCCTGTTCATCCTTCTGTGAAGGACAACGAGGCTTGGGCTGCTGATGCTAAAACAATCATCGGTAACGGTCCTTTCAAAATGAGCGAATGGCAGCACAATACTTCCATTAAGCTTGTTCCTAACGAAAACTACTACGATAAAGCACAAGTGAAATTTGCAGGCGTTGACTTCACAATGATCGCTGAATCTGCAACTGAACTTGCTAACTACGAGACAGGCAAACTTGATTACACTGGTAAACCAACTGGTGAAATCCCAGCTGAGCAAATTCCGGTTCTAAAAGAATCTAAAAAAGACGAGATCGTTACTAAAGGTATCGCAAGCTCGTACTACTACCAATTCAACACAGAAGAAGTTCCTTTCAACAACGTAAAAGTACGTAAAGCACTTGCAATGGCGATTGATCGTCAAGCAATCGTTGAGAGCGTAACAATGGCCGGCGAAGTTCCTTCGTTTGGTTTTGTACCACCAGGCATCATCGGTTTGAAAGAAGATTACCGTAACGAAGTGAAGGATGATTTCTTTACTGAAAATGTTGACGAAGCAAAAACATTGCTTGCTGAAGGTCTAGCTGAGCTTAAGCTTGCTAAGTTCCCTAAAGTAACATTGACGTTCAACACAAGCGACGGCCACAAGAAAATTGCTGAAGCAATCGTTGAAATGTGGCGTCAAAACCTTGGTATCGAAGTTGGTATCGAGAACCAAGAGTTTGCTGTTCTATTGAAAAACCGTACTGCAATGAACTATCAAATCGCTCGCGCAGGTTGGGGAGCTGACTACAACGATCCAATGACTTACTTGGATATGTTCGTAACTGGCGGCGGTCAAAATAATACAGGTTTTGCTTCACCTGAATACGACGCTTTGATCAAAAAAGCGAATGCAAGTGGAGATCAAGCTGAACGTATTGCGGCTATGACTGAGGCAGAAAAAATTCTTATGGAATACATGCCGATCATGCCAATTTACTACTACAGCAACGTTTACATGCTTAAACCTGGATTCAAGAACATCTTCTTGGACTACAAAGGGGACATCGACTACACAAGAGGTTTCTACGAAGCGAAATAGTCGTCCTTCCAGCACCTGAAGCTAGGGATATATGCGGGGTGTCCGCATATATCCCTTTCTTGTTGACAGATTCAGGCTTTATCACTTTTTAGCATTACTTCTTGTTTATATTCTGTAAGGAGGTGTCCATTGCGTTGATAAAATATGTATCCAAGAAGTTTCTGTCCATGTTTGTCTCGTTGTTTGTTCTTGCGTCCGCTACGTTCTTTCTTATGAAAATTATCCCGGGCGATCCCTTCATTAGGGAGAAGGCTATTCCCGAGAAAATAAGGGAGCACCTCTTGCAAATGTACGGCCTTGATCAGCCGGTATGGAAACAATACTTGATGTATTTGAACAATTTGCTTCATGGCGACTTAGGGATGTCAATGAAGCAGCAATATATGTCCGTTACTCGTATTATTAAAGAAAGCTTTATTTACTCTGCGCAAATCGGCCTTTTTGCCGTTATTGTGTCGCTAGCATTAGGTTTGATTCTGGGCATCATTGCGGCTCTTAATCATCGTAAATTTTTGGATAGCTTTACGATTGTTATTGCAGTGCTTGGGGTATCGATCCCCAACTTTTTGGCAGCATCGATTTTACAGTTCGTCCTAGGCAGCAAGCTGCGTTGGCTCAATGTATCGGGACTTAACGATCCTACAGATTTTATTATGCCTGTTCTTGCGCTTTCGTTTCTTCCGGCTGCATTTATCGCGCGTCTGACGCGCTCAACAATGCTAGAAGTACTATCCGCTGATTATATTAAGACCGCTCGTGCTAAAGGTCTCAGCGGCCGCATTATCTTGGTTCGTCATGCTCTACGCAATGCTATTTTGCCAGTAGTAACTTATATCGGACCGATGACCGCTAACATTATTACCGGTTCTGTCGTTGTCGAACAAATTTTTGGTATAGGTGGAATTGGGAAATATTTTGTACAAAGTATTACTAACCGCGACTATACGCTCATAATGGGGCTTACTTTATTTTATGGAATTATCCTGATGGTTGCGCGGTTCTTGACTGACGTTGCTTATGGCTTTGTCGATCCGCGTATCAAGCTAACAAGAGGAGGCGGAAAAGGATGAAGGATAAGACCTTTACGCCGGATCAATTCGCAAAGCTGAACAAAGATGAGAAGCACACGGAAGTAGTTGTTCGTGAGAGTATCTCAGCATGGAAAGATGCTTGGCTGCGTTTGCGTTCCAACAAAATAGCCATGTTCAGCTTAATAGTTTTGCTTATCGTCTCCCTTACGGCGATTTTTGGCCCGATGATATCGGAGCAGGATTTTCAAACGAATCACTTGAAAGAAAAAAATCTGGGCCCTAACGCTACCTACTGGTTTGGTACAGATGATCTCGGACGGGATCTATTCACCCGTACTTGGATGGGTGCTGGAATATCTCTGCAGGTTGGTATATATGCTGCATTAGCTGACTTGGTACTCGGAGTTATTATCGGCGGGATTATGGGCTATTTCGGCGGACGTGTCGATGAGATACTGAACCGTTTTTGTGAAATTCTATACTCCATTCCAAGCATGCTTATTATCATTCTTTTGATTGTCATATTAGAGCCAAGTATGTTCACGATCGTGCTTGCGCTTAGTATAACCGGTTGGATCAGTATGGCTTGGATTGTGCGCGGCCAGATCATGCAGCTCAAAAATCAAGAATACGTTATGGCAGCTCAAGCGCTCGGCGCAAGCACTCCACGTATTCTATTCAGACATCTTATTCCAAACGCAATGGGTCCGATTATCGTAACGTTGACGCTTACTGTTCCAAGTGCGATCTTCGCAGAGGCATTCCTCAGCTTCTTGGGACTAGGTGTTCAATCCCCGGCTGCGTCTTTGGGTACGATGATAAATGATGCAATTAAAGCATGGACACTGTATCCGTGGAGAATGATTTTCCCAGCAGCAGTTATAAGCATTACGATGCTTTGCTTTAATATTTTTGGCGATGGTCTGAGAGATGCGCTTGATCCGAAAATGAAGAAGTAGGAGGTGGTCAATGATGGAGAAATTACTTGAAGTAAAAGACCTTCGTGTTAATTTCAAAGTTCGAGGCGGTATCGTTAAAGCGGTTCGCGGTGTGAATTTTCACGTCAATAAAGGCGAGGCAGTAGCCATCGTTGGGGAGTCCGGTTGCGGCAAAAGTGTAACTGCACAATCGCTCATGCGTTTGATTCCATCGCCTCCGGCCGATACTAAAGGATCGATTATGTTTAAAGGCCAAGAAATTTTGAAAATGTCCAATAATCAAATGGAGGACATTCGTGGTAAAGAGATGGGGATGATCTTTCAGGATCCAATGACCTCTCTTAACCCTACGCTAACGATTGGCCGTCAAATTACAGAGGGACTAATCAAGCATCAAGGAATAAGCGGTGCAAAAGCGACTGCACGCGCGATTGAGATGCTTGATCTTGTAGGTATTCCGAACCCTGCTTCACGAGTTAATCAATATCCGCATCAGTTCTCTGGGGGTATGCGTCAACGGGCGATGATTGCTATCGCGCTTGCATGCAATCCATCGCTTCTTATTGCGGATGAGCCAACAACGGCGCTAGACGTTACAATTCAAGCGCAAATTATGCGAGTCATGAAGGACTTGCAGCAAAAGCTTGGCACTTCTATTATTCTTATTACGCATGATTTAGGCGTTGTAGCAGATATGTGTGATCGCGTTATCGTTATGTATGCAGGCAAGGTTGTGGAAACCGGTACGAAATGGGAGATTTTCAAAAACCCTAAGCATCCTTATACAAGAGGCTTGCTGCGCTCCCTTCCTCGTCTTGACCAGAAGAAGGAAGAGCCGTTGGTACCGATTTACGGTATGCCGCCGGATTTGATTAAGCCGCCGACTGGCTGCAGCTTCTGTGCTCGCTGTGATGAAGCCATGCGGGTTTGCGTGGACAATGATCCTGAATTGCTCCCAGTGGACGGCAATGAGAATCATGAGTCGGCATGCTGGCTAGCACATCCTTATGCAAATCGGGAGGTGTCAGTATGAGTGCGCCATTAATTGAAATTAATAATTTGCGTAAATCGTTTAATTTAGGCGGAGGAGCGACGCTCCACGCTGTTAATGATATATCTTTCTCCATCAAAAAAGGAGAAACGGTCGGCGTAGTTGGTGAGTCCGGCTGCGGAAAATCAACAGCTGGTCGTACTATTATGCGGCTGTATGAACCAACTAGCGGCGGTGTTAACTTCGACGGGCAAGATATCTATAAGCTGAAGGGTCCTAAGCTAAAAGAGCTTCGCCGTGATATGCAAATGATATTCCAAGATCCTTACGCATCATTAAACCCGCGTATGACGGTTATGGACATCATCGGAGAAGCGCTTGATATTCACAAGCTTGTTGCAAGCAAGAAAGAACGCAAGCACAGAGTAGAGAACCTGCTTGATGTCGTAGGTCTTAATCCAGACCACGCTACAAGGTATCCGCATGAATTCTCTGGCGGTCAAAGACAGCGTATTGGTATTGCGCGCGCGCTTGCCGTTGATCCGCGCTTCATCATTGCAGATGAGCCGATCTCAGCGCTCGACGTATCTATCCAAGCGCAAGTTGTTAACTTGATGATGGATCTACAGCGCAAGATGGGTTTAACTTACTTGTTTATCGCGCATGATTTGTCCATGGTTAAGCATATAAGCGATCGTGTAGCCGTTATGTATCTTGGTAAAATCGTTGAGCTTGCAGAGAGCAGCGAGTTGTATGCGAGCCCTGCTCACCCTTATACAAGGGCTCTGCTTTCGGCTATTCCAATTCCAGACCCGGAGATTGAAGCGACTCGTGAGCGTATTGTATTGACTGGCGATTTGCCTAGCCCAATCAATCCGCCTACAGGCTGCCAGTTCCATACGCGTTGTCCGATTGCGACAAACAAATGCAAGGTGGATGAGCCAGCTCTGCTTGAAGTGAGAAAAGGGCATTTTGCTGCTTGTCACTATGCGTCAGTTTAATCATTATCAATTATCTTGCATAAAGCTAGTTGTGAATAAGTTTTTGAAAAAAGATGGAGCAAGGATGATTCCTGCTTCATCTTTTTTTGTTTTTAGTAGATTGTGCACAAAAATGTTGATAACATGTGGACAATTGTGGATAACTCATGCCAAAAATGTGGATAGTTTATCGTTTAAACGTTTTTTCAATAATTAATTTATTATTTTTATACTGATTGTGGATAGAAGTTTACATGATGACTTCAAGGCTCACTATATAAGCTTGAGGAGAGCGGCTTCGCCGTGTGTAAGTGCAAGGAGCAGGATCGTAGAGCGGTTGTACTGGACATTGCGGGGTTAACAGAGGGAAACTCTCCCGTATCATAAAGCAGGCATACAGGGCAGTACAGCGCTGTTTAAAGGCTTCTATTCAGAAGAGAGCCTCGATTTTATGTGTGACCTTCATTATTCTCTTGTTTACCATGCAAATGTTCATAACCGCTTGGCGGTTTTTTTTATTCTGTAGGGAAACAGCGATGACCCGTGCGATTAGGAGATGTGTTAATATATGGGTAAGACGAACCGACGTGGGAGGAAGAGATGGGGAGTTTAGTGATTATTCCAATTATATTTGTGATAGTACTGATTATCATCGTCGTATTTGCAATTTCGAGAACCTCAAAATTTATCGAACAATCAGGCGGCAGAGGCCGAGAATATGCTGGCCGTACCAATGCGTTTACACCTTGGCCAAATGCCGAGCTGCCGACTGCACTTGGCGTGCCGTACGGGCACCCTGCGAGAACCGCGGCGGAACGCTTGGAGTCCGCGCTAGGTATCGATTTTGAGAGCCGAGTGAAGGACAGGGTATTAAAGGAATTCCCAAAAATATCAGATAAAGAATGGAATTGGACCTGGTTTGAGCTGAAGCGATATTTTCTTATGTGCGGCATCATGCGCAGTGTTCCTATGTATAGCAAGCAGGTTGATGCGGTATGGCATGAAATGCTTATGTTCACGAGGGAGTATGAACAGTTTTGCATGAAATTCTCCGGCGCAATGATTCATCATGCACCTCATGCGCCAGGTGCGCAGCCGCTCCCGGGAGAAAGAGCGATGTTCGACTGGGCTTATGGCGAGCTGTTTGGGCAGGCTCCGGTTAGCGGCAGAATATGGGGAGCCTTTTACCGAACGCAAATGTCGGAGCAACGGCTGGAGGAGCTTGCTGGCTGGAGTACAGAAGAGCTGCGCAAGCAATGGTTTAACGTGAGTACGACAGAGAGACACTCTGATTTGAAAGCGACAGCTAACTATATGATAGATAGGGCCAAATCTCAGCTTTTGGCTGCTGGAAAGGGCAAAGCGCCTTACGGGAAAGAGCCTAGCTCCGCGAGCAGCTATGGGTATGATCCTGTTTTAGGAGCAACCGGCCTATTATCAGGTCTTCTCATTTACAATTCTATATCGCACCCGAATGATTTTGCCCAGCAGATGGATCAAGCTCAAAATGAAGAGGAACGTAAAGCGAATGGAAGCGGTGATACCACTTATGCTTGCAGCGGCTCATCCGACGATGGAAGAGATGACCATTCGTGTGGAAGTGACGGCGGTGATAGCGGATCAGGCGGGGATTCCTCCTGCGGAAGCGGTGGAGACGGCGGCGGATCATCCTGCGGCGGCGGAGGCTGCAGCAGTTAAAAGGAATATACTTACAGCGGCCTGTGACTCCTAATTTTGGAATCACTGGCCTTTATTTGCGAAAACATAAAACTCAAGATGCAAGGGCTTGTTTACAATGCTATAATATACGGGATTGTGTGAAGACTACTATACAATAACAACAACAAACGGGAGGAATACGGCTCCATGAGCAAAGTAATTATTTGCGACCATCCGTTAATTCAGCATAAGCTGACTTTTATTCGGAATAAAGAAACGAATACAAAAGATTTTCGGGAATTGGTTGATGAAGTTGCAACATTGATGTCTTACGAAATTACGAGAGAAATACCGCTTGATACGATTAAGGTGCAGACGCCTGTAGCCGAGACGGATTCGAAGGTTGTATCCGGAAGAATGCTTGGGCTTGTGCCTATTTTGCGCGCTGGTCTTGGGATGGTTGACGGTATATTGAAGCTGATTCCATCGGCAAAGGTAGGGCATATCGGTCTAGCGAGAGATCATGAAACGCTCCAGCCTAAAGAGTATTACATTAATTTGCCTACAGATGCACCGAATCGTCTGCTTATTGTTATCGATCCGATGCTTGCTACGGGCGGCTCTGCTATCGCAGCGATCAATTCACTGAAAAATCATAATTGCGATCAAATTAAATTAATGTGTCTTATTGCTGCTCCGGAGGGTGTGAAGGCTGTTCAAGAAGCGCATCCTGATGTCGATATTTATATCGCCGCACTCGATGAGCGTCTGGATGAAAGAGGCTACATCATCCCTGGTCTAGGCGATGCTGGAGACCGCATGTTCGGAACAAATTAGCACAGTGTCGTATGAAATGATAATAGGAGTGGAATCTTTTGTCTAAACTGAAGGTAATGACTATTTTTGGAACACGTCCGGAGGCAGTCAAGATGGCGCCGCTCGTACTCGAGCTCCAGAAGCGAGAGGATGAAATCGAATCGATCGTTTGTGTAACTGCGCAGCATCGCCAGATGCTTGATCAGGTACTCGATTTTTTTGAAATTCATCCAAATTACGATTTGAATGTGATGAAGGATCGTCAAACGTTAACGGAGACGACTGTTCGCGTGCTAGAAGGGCTTGATCCTGTTCTAACGCAAGCGAAGCCTGATATCGTGCTAGTACATGGCGATACACAGACAACGTTTCTAGCAAGTTATGCAGCGTTTCTTAAGCAAATAAAAGTTGGCCACGTTGAGGCGGGGCTTCGTACTTGGAATAAGCTTTCTCCGTATCCGGAAGAAATGAATCGGCAGCTTGCCGGCGTGCTCTCAGATGTGCATTTTGCTCCGACAGAATGGTCGGCGAACAATTTACGCAAAGAGAACAAGTCGGATGCTGCCATTTATGTGACTGGGAACACCGCGACTGATGTATTCCAATATACGGTAGATGAGTCTTTCTCGCATCCGGTCATCGACTGGGCTAAAGGGAAACGGATGATTCTCATGACAGCACATCGTCGTGAAGCGTTAGGAGAACCGCATCGCAATATTTTCAGAGCGGTGAAACGAATCGCCGACGAGCACGAAGATGTGGTAGTCGTGTATGCAGTCCACCCGAATCCTGCGGTCAGAGAGCCTGCGAATGAAATTTTGGGCGATCATCCACGTATTCGCTTGATTGATCCGCTGGATGTGTTCGAGTTCCATAACTTCTATCCACATGCTTTTATGATTATGACGGATTCCGGCGGTTTGCAAGAAGAGGCTCCATCGTTTGGCGTGCCGACTCTTGTGCTTCGCGATACGACAGAGCGTCCAGAGGGCATCGAAGCAGGAACGCTAGAGTTGGTAGGTACAAATGAGGAGCTGGTGTACAGCAGAGCTCATGCACTGCTAACCGATTCTCAGCTGTATTCTCGCATGAGTCAAGCTGCTAACCCTTATGGGGATGGCACCGCTTCCGAGCGTATTGTAGATGCGATCTTGCATCATTTTGGCAGACTAAAGGATCGTCCTGTTTCGTTCACAGAACGTTCATAGATTACACAGGAGTGATGAGCTGAGAGGCGAATGTACAGCATACAGTAGTACTGTACGGTTTCCGGGACGCACAACACCTTATGTATCAAGGGTTTTGGTCGATCAATTCACCAAAAGTTTGCAGTGATTTCAATTGACAAACGTGTTGTGGCTTGGATAAAATAAATGAGGATTGACAGGGGTATGAACCATGAATAAAAAGGACAGAAGGGACAATCCACTGCTCGCAGCCGGACTAGTCGGCGCACTCGGATTGCAAGTCGCTGTATGTATCTTTTTAGGCTATTGGATCGGCTCTTCTCTCGGGAACCGTTTTGGGGACGCGAAGGGATGGACGCTCGGTGGCATACTGGTCGGTCTGGCTGTCGGACTACTCTCAGCCATTCTGCTTGTTAAGAAGGTTATGGAGGACGCCGATGGATAAAATAATGAAGACAGCATTACGTACGCTTATTTATGCAATGGCGGTATGCCTAATTGTATGGGCTTTCTTGCCGGACTGGCGTACGGTGTCTCTCGGTCTTCTTGTGGGATTGGCAGCAAGTTCCATGAATGCGTTTTTACTAAGACGCAGAGTAGAAATGGTCACCCTAGGAGCAGCGGGGGTTGGACCACGCAAGAGAGGTCTTGGTCTAGGAAACCGCATCGCAACAGTGTTGTTGGTTGCCATGATCGCCTATCGTTTTCCGGAGGATCTCAGCATGCCGGCCGCGTTAGCTGGCTGTATGGTCATGCCGTTTATTCTTTTGGTAGCAGCATATATTCACAATAAACGACAATCTTAGCGGAAAGGGGTGAAAATTTTAGATGCATGAATTTCCGGTGATGCCACTGGGGCCGTTTAATATTGACATTTCGACCTTGGTAGCACTTGTGGTTTCAGTCATTGTGACGTTCTTGATCGCTAAGCTGGCTGTTCGCAACCTTTCGGTGGACAACCCTTCGAAGATGCAGAACTTTTTGGAATGGGTCGTTGATTTCGTTCAAAACTTTATTTCAAGCACAATGCCTGCAAAACGAGTCAGACCGTTCATTTCTTTAGGAATGACGCTGATTATGTTCATTTTCATCTCCAACCTGCTCGGTTTGCCTTTCGGTATCGTAACCGAAACTAGTACTGTTAATGAAAGTATCGGTGTTACGCAGGAATTATTGGATGAGAAGCATGGTCATATTGAACTTGCTTGGTGGAAATCGCCAACTGCTGATATTTCAGTAACGGCAGGGTTAGCGCTTATCGTATTCGTAATCGTCCATTTCCTTGGTCTGAAACAGAATAGAAAGCACTACTTGAAACATTATTTCCATCCTTACCCAGTATTTTTCCCAGTTAACCTTATTGAGACAATCGCTAAGCCAGTAACACTTGCGCTTCGGTTGTTCGCTAACATCTTCGCGGGTGAAGTACTAATTGCAACAATTCTGATGATGGGCTGGATTGGTACGCCGTTCCTGGTTGCATGGCAGGGCTTCAGTCTTTTTGTAGGCGGTATACAGGCTTTCTTGTTCACGATTCTCACGATGGTATATATTTCACAAGCTGCCATTCACGATGAAGAGGAAGCACATTAATTTTCGCTTTATGCCTTAATTCAACATTGAGGTTGGTTATACAAAAAAACAACAATTTTCGAGGAGGATTTTAAAAATGGAATTATTAGCAGCAGCTTTGGCAGTAGGTTTGGGTGCAGTTGGCGCGGGTGTAGGTAACGGTATGATCGTTAGTAAAACAGTTGAAGGTATCGCTCGTCAGCCTGAACTTCAAGGTAAATTGCAAACAACAATGTTCATCGGTGTAGGTATCGTCGAAGTTGTGCCTATCATCGGCGTAGTTATCGGCTTCTTGGCTTTCTTCCAAGCTTAATAACTGAAATTGGCGGGGAAGGCCTTAGCCCTCTTCGCCTTCGTTATGATTAAGACAATATTGTGGTGAGAAAGGAGCGGCATCTATGTCATGGCATTGGGAATCAACAGTAATCGCAATGGTTGCATTTGGTGTTTTGTACTGGTTACTCAGTAAGTACGCATTTGGACCATTATTCGAAGTAATGGAGAAGCGCAGAGAGCTTGTGCTTGAACAAATGAATACAGCTGAGAACAGTCGTAAAGCAGCTGAGCAGCAAATGGAAGAGCAGAAGGCTGCACTCCAACAAGCTCGCAAAGAAGCTTACGAAATTATTGAACAATCCAGAACAACGAGCTCGAAGCAAGCAGACGAGATCGTTCAAACAGCAAAAACAGAAGCATCCCGTCTGAAAGACGATGCTCTCAAAGATATCGAAAGCGAGAAAAACAAAGCAATTGCAGCGCTTCGTACTGAAGTTGGCGGCATTTCCGTAAAAATCGCATCGAAAATTATTGAGAAGCAAGTGGATGAGAAATCACAAGAACAGCTTGTTGGTCAATATTTGAAAGAAGTTGGAAATAAATGAGCCGCGATGCAGTCGTAGCGAAGCGCTACGCTAAAGCACTGTTCGAGGTTGCACAGCAGCAAAAGGTTGTTTCAGAGGTTCAGGAGCAGCTTAAGCAGATCGTGCAAGCTCTTGAGCAGGACGCTGACATTGAAAAGTTCCTGTCTGTTCCAAGTATTGCTCCAGAACAAAAGATTGCCGTTCTAAAAGCAGCATTCGGCGATCGTGTATCTGCACTGGTATTCAACACCGTACAGATTCTTATTACTCGCAGACGCCAAGATATTATTGCTGAGGTTTATGCAGCATATACGAAGGTTGCGGGAGATTCGCTCGGTCAAGCACACGCTACGGTTTATTCCGCACAAGCTTTGTCTGATGCTGAGCTTGCTAACGTAGCGGCGCAGTTCGGACAATTGACTGGCAAAGCTATTATTGCTGAGCAAATAGTAGAACCTTCATTGCTAGGTGGCGTACAAGTACGCATCGGCGACCGTCTTTATGATGGAAGCTTGTCCGGCAAGTTGGAACGTTTACAAAAATCGTTTAAAATCTAATGCACTGTAGATAGGGGTGAACGAATTGAGTATCAGACCTGATGAAATCAGCACGCTGATTAAACAACAGATCGAAAATTTTAAATCCGAAATTCAAGTCGTAGACGTCGGCACCGTAATCAATGTCGGTGACGGTATCGCCCGCGTACACGGTTTGGAAAATGCGATGCAGGGTGAATTGCTCGAATTCTCAAACGGTGTAGTCGGTATGGCTTTGAACCTCGAAGAAAGCAACGTCGGTGTCGTTATCCTTGGACCATACACGGATATTCGCGAAGGCGATCAAGTTAAACGTACAGGCCGTATCATGGAAGTACCTGTCGGCGAAGAGCTTCTTGGCCGCGTAGTAAATCCACTTGGACAGCCACTAGATGGTAAAGGTCCAATCAACACGACTCAATTCCGTGCGATTGAATCTCCAGCACCAGGCGTAATTGACCGTAAATCGGTTCATGAGCCTATGCAAACAGGTATGAAAGCTATCGACGCAATGGTACCAGTAGGCCGCGGACAACGTGAGCTTATCATCGGTGACCGTCAAACGGGTAAAACATCCATTGCAATCGATGCAATCATCAACCAAAAAGGCAACGGCGTAAAATGTATTTATGTAGCTGTTGGTCAAAAGCAATCCACTGTTGCAAACGTAGTGGAAACACTTCGTCGCCACGGTGCTCTTGAATACACGATCGTAGTAACTGCTGGTGCATCTGAGCCGGCTCCATTGCTCTTCCTAGCTCCTTATGCTGGTTGTACAATGGGTGAGTACTTCATGTATAAAGGCGAGCACGTTCTTGTTATCTACGATGATCTATCGAAACAAGCTGCTGCTTACCGTGAGCTTTCCCTATTGCTTCGTCGTCCACCGGGTCGTGAAGCATACCCAGGTGATGTATTCTACCTTCACTCCCGTTTGCTAGAGCGTGCGGCTAAACTAAGCGACGCTAGAGGCGGCGGCTCAATGACGGCATTGCCATTCATTGAGACACAAGCATCAGACGTATCGGCATACATTCCTACGAATGTTATCTCGATTACAGACGGTCAAATCTTCCTAGAAGCAGATCTGTTCTACTCCGGTCAGCGTCCAGCGGTTAACGTTGGTATCTCTGTATCCCGTGTAGGTGGTTCCGCTCAAATCAAAGCAATGAAAAAGGTTGCTGGTACGCTTCGTCTGGATCTTGCGGCTTACCGTGAGCTTCAAGCGTTCTCGCAGTTCGGTTCCGACCTTGACAAATCGACGCTAGCTCGCCTTAACCGCGGTGCGCGCACGATGGAAATTCTTAAACAAGACGTTAACAAGCCGATGCCTGTTGAGAAGCAAGTTATCTCAATCTTCTCTGCTGTTAAAGGTCATTTGGATGAGATTCCAGTTGGCGATATCCTTCGCTTTGAGGAAGAGTTCCACGCGTACCTCGATTCGAACAGCCCTGAAATTGGCCAATCGATCCGCGATACTAAGGATCTTGTTGCTGACAACGAGAAAGCTCTCGTTGAAGCTATCAATAAATTTAAGAAAAGCTTCTCTGTATCGGCATAATTAAGCATATACGGGTGAAACTTATACCTTCTTATAATCCAATATAAATCGAAGCCCGTTCTTTATGTTCGGGCCTAGATAACTTTCTCCACCAACACCAGGCTTTGGAGCAGGTCCAAAGCAACAAAGGCGGGTGAAACCAAATGGCAAAAGGTATGCGCGATATTAAACGCGAAATCAAGAGTAAACAAAATACGAAGCAGATTACGAAAGCAATGGAGATGGTTGCCGCTTCCCGCCTAAGAAAGGCACAAGAAGCAGCGCAAGCATCACGCCCATATGCTGAGAAGCTGAAGGAAGTTGTAGCAAGCATCGCAGCTGGCACTAAAGATGTGAAGCATCCGATGCTAGAGAAGCGTCCAGTGAAAAAAACGGGTTATCTCGTTATTACATCGGACCGTGGACTAGCGGGCGGCTACAATGCGAATATTCTTCGTAAAGTAACACAAACGATTCGAGAGAATCATAAGTCGACGGATGAATATGTATTGTTCGTTATCGGACGGAAAGGTCGCGACTATTTCCGCCGCCGCAATATGACAATCGTTGAGGAAGTTATCGGCTTGCCGGATGCTCCTACATTCGCAGACATTAAATCGGTTGCTTATTCAGCCGTTAATATGTTCTCAGAAGGCGCTTATGATGAGTTGTACTTGTACTATAACGAATTCGTTAATGCGATTACTCAAGTGCCGACAGACGTACGTTTGCTGCCTCTTGCAGAAGTAGGCGGGAACACGGCTGTCACATCGTATGAATACGAGCCATCACCGGAGGGCGTGCTTGAAGTGCTGCTGCCTAAATATGCGGAAACGCTCATTTACAGCGCAGTTCTAGACGGAAAAGCAAGTGAGTTCGGGGCACGTATGACTGCCATGGGAAGCGCCACGAAAAACGCGACGAAAATCATCAACCAATTGACGCTCACTTACAATAGGGCGCGTCAAGCAGCGATTACACAAGAAATTTCTGAGATCGTTGCTGGGGCAAATGCTCAATCTTAATATATACACTGCAAGGGCCAGGCGCTTGCGATAAGCTGACCGGCGTGCAGTTACAAGAAGGAACCAGGAGGGAAAACCATGAAAAAAGGACATGTTGTATCCGTCATGGGTCCGGTCGTAGACTTAGAGTTCGAACGCGGCAATTTGCCGGAAATTTTGAACGCTGTCAAAATCGAGCAAAAGGGCGAAGCAGGCGGCATTGATATTAACTTGACGCTTGAAGTAGCCGTTCACCTCGGTGACAATAAGGTACGTGCCGTAGCTATGAGTACGACAGACGGTCTTGTACGCGGTATGATTGCCGTAGATACAGGCGCACCTATTACTATTCCGGTTGGTGCTTCTACGCTTGGTCGCGTATTTAACGTGCTAGGCCAACCGATTGACGAAGCTGGCGATGCTTCATCGGTAGTTAACCTTCCGATTCACCGCGCAGCACCTGCTTTCGACGAATTGTCCACGCAAGCGGAAATTCTTGAAACAGGAATTAAAGTAATCGATCTTCTCGCTCCATACGCAAAAGGCGGTAAAATCGGCCTCTTCGGCGGCGCGGGCGTAGGTAAAACGGTTACGATTCAAGAGCTTATCAACAACATCGCACAAGAGCACGGCGGTATCTCCGTATTCGCGGGTGTTGGTGAGCGTACTCGTGAAGGTAATGACCTTTACCACGAGATGAAAGATTCCGGCGTACTAAGCAAAACAGCGATGGTATTCGGACAAATGAATGAGCCGCCAGGCGCACGTCAACGCGTTGCTTTGACTGGTCTGACAATGGCTGAGTATTTCCGTGACGAAGAAGGAAAAGACGTACTATTGTTCGTCGATAACATCTTCCGTTTCACACAAGCAGGCTCCGAGGTTTCGGCCCTTCTAGGCCGTATGCCTTCCGCGGTAGGTTACCAGCCAACATTGGCAACTGAAATGGGTCAATTGCAAGAGCGTATTACGTCTACGAAAAAAGGTTCGGTTACTTCGATCCAAGCGATCTATGTACCTGCTGATGACTATACGGATCCAGCTCCAGCAACGACATTTGCCCACTTGGATGCTACAACGAACTTGGAGCGTAAAATTTCCGAGATGGGTATCTTCCCAGCGGTTGATCCACTCGCGTCATCTTCACGTATCCTAAGCCCATCTGTTTTGGGTGCAGAACACTATAACGTAGCTCAAGGCGTTAAGAAAATTCTTCAGCGCTACAAAGAGCTTCAAGATATTATCGCAATCCTTGGTATGGATGAGCTAAGTGAAGAAGATAAATTGACCGTGTCTCGCGCACGTAAAATTCAACTATTCCTTTCTCAACCGTTCCACGTTGCTGAGCCGTTCACAGGAACTAAAGGTAAATATGTACCTGTAAAAGAATCGGTTCGCAGCTTTAAAGAAATTCTCGAGGGCAAACATGACGACCTTCCGGAAGAAGCTTTCCGATATGTTGGTGTGATTGAAGAAGCCGTGGAGAAAGCCAAAACG
>NZ_JBFTSN010000020.1:0-43161 GCF_056400045.1 Paenibacillus sp. 01L418 | reverse complement strand
TTTTAAGGGGCTCTTCATCAGCAGTGTCGAACAGTTATGTTACAGGCGACGTTAGAGGGACGAATTATACAGGCGGTCTAGTAGGGTATAAAGAAGAAGCAAAGATCATAAATAGCTATACGATAACCAATGTTTCAGGCACTTCTCAATTAGGCGGTTTAGTTGGGCTTGAATATAGAGGTGCGATTACAAATAGTTTTGCTGCAGGTTTCGTCGCAACTGCCAATTTTAGTGGCGGGCTAGTGGGCGGTACTTATGGAGGTGCAGACGCTAGCGTAGACGTGGATAGCTTTTATGACAAAGAGGTTTCAAAACAATATGATAATTCAGGGAAAGGAATGCCTAAGTCAACTGCTGAGATGAAAACAAAATCCACATTTACGAATTGGGACTTTGGCTCAGATTGGTTTATAAAAGAGGGGAACTATCCTCAACTGCAAGTTTTCTTGGCAGAAACTCCTACAGCGGRTGTAGAAGAAGGGGCAATTGATTGGAAGACAGAGGTGGAGCTTAGCAGTGGGACAATAGGCGCATCCATTTATTATACGACGAACGGCGATGTGCCGACGCTGAGCAGTACACGATACAGCTCACCTATTGTAGTGACGGAAGATATGACGATTAAGGCCATTGCAGTTAAAGGTATGACCTATAATGAAGTTATGATTCAGAGCTACACGATAATAGGAGCAGCAGAAGCACCAACAACGGGAAAATTATCACCAGGAACAAACGTTGACACCACACGTTTGGATGGAGTTACCGATGAAATGGAGCTCAAACTAAATAATGGGCTTTATATGGCGATTGCAGCGGGTTCTGCTTCTATTGACAACCTAAGCGTACAAGTAGGAGATGTGCTATCTCTCCGTACAAAAGCAACATCGGGTAAACCAGCATCTTCTGCACAAGTATTGACGGTAGGTCTTGCGGACATTAAGCCAAGAAGCACGGTGTCCACGCTGACCTCGACAATAGGAACAGTAAGCATCGGCGGAACAGTAAATGAAAAGATAACGAACATTCCATATGGAACAACGTTAGCCGAATTTAAGGAAGCAATTACACCAGCAGCCGATGCGACGTTTGAAGTCTATGAGGCGAATGGAATAAACCAAGCGAACGCGTTAGCGACAGGCAACAAAGTCATCGTAACAGCGCAAGATAGAACAACGATGACCACCTACACTGTAACGGTGCAAGCAGGAGCACCAACAGGGAATTTGTCACAAGGAACAAACGCAGAAACGACGCGTTTGAATGGTGTAACAGATAAGATGGAGTACAAACGCAATAGCGAGAATTACGTTGCGGTTGCAACGGGTACAACTTCTGTTGATAACATAGGCGTACAAGCAGGAGACACGATCTCCGTTCGTACAGCAGCAACATCAGAAAACCTTGCATCTGTTGAACAAGTGTTGACGGTTAGTTCAGCGGACATTAAGCCAAAAAGCACGGTCTCCACGTTGACCTCGACACTGGGAGATGTAAGCACTGGCGGAACAGCAGATGAAACGATAACGAATATTCCATACGGAACAACGTTAGATGAGTTTATTGATGCGATCACTCCAGCAGAGCATGCCACGTTTGTTGTCTATGAGGCGGACGGAATAAAAGAAGCTGATACATTGGTATCGGGCAACAAGGTCATTGTTACAGCGCAGGATACAACAACGAAGACCACATACATCGTAACAATGCAAGCAGCGCCGCCAGCAGGACATTTGTCACCAGGATCAAACGTTGGAACAACGCGTTTGAATGGGGTAACAGATAAGATGGAGTACAAATACAATAGCGGGTATAATATTGAATTTGTAACGGCAACTAATTTTGCAGCGATTGCAACGGGCCAGACTTCTGTAGACAACATTAATGTACAAGCAGGAGACACGATCTCCGTTCGTACAGCAGCAACATCAGAAAATCCTGCATCTGCTGTACAAGTATTGACGGTAGGCATAGCGGACATTAAGCCAAAAAGCACGGTGTCAACGTTGTCCTCGACAATAGGAACCGTAAGCACTGGCGGTACAACTGATGAAACGATAACGAATATTCCATATGGAACAACGTTAGCCGAATTTAAGGCAGCGATCACGCCAGCAGCGTATGCGACATTTGAAGTCTATGAGGCGGACGGCGAGAATGAGGCAGAAACTTTAGAGACAGGCAATAAGGTCGTCGTTACAGCGCAAGATACAACAAGCTATACCGTATATACCGTAACGATACAAGYTGCACCGCCAACGGGGAATTTATCGCCAGGAACAAACGCTGGCACCACGCGTTTAAATGCCGTTACGGATGTTATGGAGTACAAACACAATAATGGGAATTATGTTGCGGTAGTAGCTGCAGCTGCTTTTGTTGATAATATTAGCGTACAAGCAGGAGACACGATCTCCGTTCGTACAGCAGCAACATCAGAAAATCCTGCATCTGCTGTACAAGTATTGACGGTAGGCATAGCGGACATTAAGCCAAAAAGTACGGTGTCAACGTTGTCCTCGACAATAGGAACCGTAAGCACTAGCGGTACAACTGATGAAACGATAACGAATATTCCATATGGAACAACGTTAGCCGMTTTAAAGGCAGCGATCACGCCAGCAGCCGATGCGACATTTGCGGTCTATGAGGCGGATGGAATAAACCCAGCTAAGACATTGGCTACAGGCAACAAGGTCATCGTTACAGCGCAGGATTCAACAACAAAGACCACTTATACTGTAACTGTGAATGCAGCGCCAGTTGTACCAACACCGACGCCAACAGCGCCAACAGGACCGAGTGTACCGACAGTTCCTACACCGACACCGATATCACCAACACCAACGCCTGTTGTCAACAAACCTGTTTACAACGACAAAGTGGATAAAGCATTTGTAGCTGAAATGAAAGCAAAGGCTGAAGCAGCAGCTCCAACAACCTTTAAAGATGTAAAATCAACTTCTTGGAGTTTTGCTGACATTGATTTCGCTGCACGGGCAGGGATTGTAAAAGGGTATGCAGGCGATAAATTCCGTGGTGAAGCGAAAGTAACACGCGGTGAGTTTGCTCAAATGCTCGTAAATGCACTTGGATTCACATCTAACGCAGCGCAAGAGCTGACGGATGCTAAGGGTCACTTTGCGGAGAAAGCAATTAGGGCCTTAATGGAAAATGGCATTATGACAGGATATGCAGATGGCAGCTTCGAACCCAATCGTGAAATTACAAGAGCTGAAATTGCAGCACTATTAGCAAGGCTGCTGGATATTTCTCTTTTGAGCACAGAAGCGAAATTCCAGGATATCACTGCGAATTGGGCAGAAGATCAAATCAACGCACTAGCTAACGCGGGGATCATTAACGGTAAGAGTGGACAAAAATTCGAGCCTAAAGCCAATGCTACTAGAGAAGAAGCCGTTGTGTTGATCGTTCGTCTTTTGAAAATGGTACCTACTAATTAAGCGGGTATAGTGAGTTTAATAGTAAACAAACGGAACGCAGCTCTATAACGAGCTGCGTTTTTCTTTTTGCTAAATCGCAGTCCTGTTTACGAAAAGATGAATGAACGTAACAATTACGATATAATAGAAATATTCAAATGCGTTTAAAATTTGTTACATACAGGAGAACTTACAATGACTAATAGAGAAAAACACATACCGGTTCATTTGCTGTCTGGTTTTCTTGGAAGCGGGAAGACGACGCTGCTGAGAAGATTGTTGGATTATTACACCGCGCAGGGATTGAAGCCGGCGGTCATTATGAACGAGCTGGGCGATATTAACCTTGATGGTCAGCTTGTAGGGGATGAAGTGCCTATGGCTGAGATGCTAAGCGGCTGTATCTGCTGCACGATGCGGGGCGATTTGGGGATGGAGATCAGCATGCTCATTGACGAGCATAAACCTGACGTCATTTTTATTGAATCGACTGGTGCTGCCAATCCGATGGAGACGTTGGATGGGATAACCGAGGCAGCGATGTATAAGGAAATCGATCTACGCAGTGTGATCACGATTGTTGATGGTCCTGAGTTGCTCGCGCGGAGCCGCGACGGGAAGGGTCGCACGTTCAAGCTGATGCTGGAGCAAATAAAATGTGCTACGATTTTGCTGTTGAATAAGGCGGACAAGCTTGAGCCGGATCAGCTTGTTGAAGCGCAGCAGCAGCTGCGGGAATTAAATGCCCATGCTCAAATTATAGCAACCGTGCGCTGCGCAATTGACGATTGGAGCTGGCTTGAAACAGCTGAAAATACGGATCGCCATGCACCTGTGCATGCTGGTGATGAAGCTTTAGACATACAAGAGCGCGCATCAGCCGCGCATGTTCATAGCTATGACAGCCAAGTATGCTCAGTAGCTGGATGTACCCATGACCACGGCGATGACGTTCACTCCCATGATGATGACCTTAGCAGCCACAACCACAGCAGCCATCATCATTCGCATGACCATGTTATGGTTGTGACGCATTATTGGCGCGGCCCGGTGAGCAGTGAAGCCTTTGAATCTCTGCTGCAAAAGCTTCCAGCTAACATTTACCGCGCAAAAGGGATTGTGACGTTTACGGATGCGCCTAGCCGGTTCCTGTTCCAATATGCATATAAGGAATCTGATTTTATGAGAATCGAGCCGCAAGGACATGTAAACGATGTTGCGGTATTTATCGGAGAGCATTTTTCCAAAGAATGGCTGCAAAATGAGCTGGAGCTACTTGAGCAGCATTTGAACATAGAGACGCAGGGGTAATGAACTTGCTGTAGGGATATGTCGAAAATTGCCATTAACATGTCTATTCCTGTGATCGCTTGGGCAAAATAATGCTGACGAGGCATGACCATCGTCTCTGCATCACGAATGTAATAGAAAGGTGTGGCAACAAATGATTAGAAAATGGTTTATTCCTATGGTAGCGCTGCTTGTACTGTTTTCAGTCGCTCCCGTATGGGCAGCGAAGTCGGTTACTGCTTTGCCTGATGCTTCACTAGTGGTTCTTCACCCTAAAGAGTCTGATATAGACAAAGAGCATAAGCATTTCAAAGGCAAAATGACCCGCAAAGATTTTGAGGCTTACCGGCTGGAGAAGCTGAAGGAAATAGCGACCTATTTTGGTATTCAAGCCGATGGCAAGTCAGTGGACCAGCTGAAGAAGGAAGTAGAGGCTGCGAAGCTTGCCAATAAAGATAAATGGGAAGCATTTAAAGCAGAGCATCAAGCGAAGCGGCTGGAGCATTTGCGTGAGATTGCGAAGGAACATGGCATTAAAACAGAAGGCAAGACGTCGGAGCAGCTGCGCGAAGAGCTATATAAGCTGCATGGCGGAAAAGGCAAACGTCCCCATCGCTTAGAGGATCATGACCGCAGCAACGAGGATAATGATGTTAAAGAGAAGAACAAACAAAATCAAGTGTAAGTGAACGATTCCATCGCCTCCCCTGTCATAGACAGAGGGGGCTTTTCTTCGTGTGGATATAATGGATTTAAATGAAAAGTGTTGGACTTTTTTACTAGATATCATACAAACACGAATAGATGCGATAGACCCTTGTCGTTTCAAAAAATAAAGAAATAAAGTGGTTTTTTGTCGAATTATATAGTGTTATTATCCTATTTTTATCATTGTGTTTGGGTCAAAATGTCAAGTATACTAGAACCGTATCATAATTTGACATATTACGTCGTTTTCTGCTTTCTCCGACAACAAGGGGCTGATAGATCGGATGAGAAAGATTAGGCTAAGCATCGCTCAAAAATTAATATTTTCCATAGGCCTGCTAGTTATTCTTTCATTTGGTCTATTGGTAACCGCTCACCTCATCAAGCTTTATCATTCCAACCTGCGCGAAAGCGAGCTTCTTGCACAGACGGAATCCATGGCCTACATAAATCCTTTCACTAAAACGATGGATCAAACGATGATGATGCTGGAAACGCTTGAAGTAACCATGACTCAAATGGGCAAAAACCAGATGCAAAATCGTGAATACATAGTCGAGCTGCTTAAGCAAATGCTTATCAAGCATCCTGATCTATTAAGCGTTTATACGTTGTGGGAGCCTAATGCCTATGACGGGAAAGATGCATTTTACAAAAATAAAAACAGCTATGACGATGCTACGGGGCGCTTCATTCCTTATGTCGTTCGCGAGGATCAGTCCATTCAACTGCTGGCCATTGCAAATTACGAGGATAAGGAGAAAGGCAGCTTCTATCAAACGCCTAAACTTACGAAATCTTTTTCACTCATAGAGCCATATGCCTATGATGTTGATGGCAAATCAATAATGATGATATCGCTTGTGCTGCCTCTATTGAATGAGCAAAATGAGTTTTTAGGTATAGTAGGAGCAGATATTTCACTTGAATCGATGCAGAAACAGATCGAAGCTTTCCGGCCGCTAGGAGGATACTCCACGATTATTACGTCGGATAATCAATATTTGGCTAACGGCAAGTACCCTGAGCTTGTGAACACATCGTATCGGTTATGGTCAAATAAGGATGAACTTGAGGCGATGAAAGGGACGGATTCAAGAATTGCCTATACACGAGACTCGCAGGACAAAGAGACTGTGCTGCGTTTGCTTCATCCGATTCTTGTTCACAATGTATTATGGCATATCGAAACAATCATCCCCAAAAAGAACATGCTTTCTAATTACTACAAAAGCCTTTGGGAATCGATACTCATCACAGGTATTGCTTTATTTTTGATGGCGATTGCCATGGTGTCGCTTGTAAGGAAAATCATTTTAGTTAATATTTATAAAGTTGTACAAGCCACCTCGGCTGTCGCAATTGGAGGCGAAGAACAGCAGTTAACCATTCATACGAATGATGAGTTTGAATACATGGCTAATCATTTTAATCATATGCTTATCCACCGCAAGGAAGCGGAGAAATTAATTGAATACCAATCGACACATGATCTAATGACGGGACTTCCTAATCGCTATGCTTATCATCGCTATATGGAAGGGAAATTAGCGGAGCAGGACAAGAAACAAGGCCATATCGCTTTGCTTTTCATAGACCTTGATCGGTTCAAAATGATAAATGATATGCTCGATCATACGATGAGTGACCAATTGCTCCAGAAAATGGCGCATCGAATTATAATTACCGTCGGCAGCTCGGGGAAAGTATTCCGCTTCGGGGGGGACGAGTATATCGTGCTGCTAGAGCAAGTTACTTTTCTCCATGCGGCGATGCATAAAGCAGAAGAAATTTTATCAGCTATTTCCCAGCCCATTGGGCTTGAGGATCGGATGTTTTATATTACAGCAAGCATTGGAATGAGCATTCATCATGAATGGACGCCTGCGACTGCAGACCAGCTGGTGAAGGAAGCGGATATTGCGATGTATGTGGCGAAGAAAGAGCGAAATACATGCAAACTATATTCTCCTACGATTAATGATGTAACGAAGAAGGAGCTTATTCTTGAGAGCAGCATGTCCAAAGCGCTGGAGCTGGGCCAATTTATGCTTTATTACCAGCCCAAGGTTGATTTAGCTACTGGCTCTATATATGGGGCGGAAGCATTAATTAGATGGAATCACCCGGAGCTTGGTATGGTGTCACCGCTTGATTTCATCCCGATTGCGGAGAAAACCGGCTTTATTATTTCGCTTGGTGAATGGGTGCTGTTTACAGCTTGCCAGCAAATTAAAGAATGGGAGCGCATGGGGCTGCAGCAGATCTCAATCAGTGTAAATATGTCGATGATCCAATTCCAGCAGAAACAAATCGTCCATACGATTGAAAGAATCATTTCGGATGCAGGGATTCGGCCTCATCAAATTGAGCTGGAAATTACAGAGTCGATTTTTATGGATAATGCGGCTCACACGCTTAACATACTGCATGAGCTTCAGCAGCTCGGCGTTAAGCTGTCGCTTGATGATTTTGGCACGGGTTATTCGTCGCTCAGCTATTTGCAAAATATTCCTCTGCACACGTTAAAGATCGATAAATCTTTTATAAGCGGCATCGTAGACGATTATAAGAAACAAATGATTTTTAAATCGGTCGTCGTCATCGCTCACAATTTAAATTTAAAGGTTGTGACCGAGGGAGTAGAGACAGAGGAAGAGCTGCGGATTATTAACGACCACCACTGCGATGCTGCTCAAGGATATATTTATAGCCCTCCTGTTGCGGCACCGAGATTTGTACAGCTGTATATGGAACATAATAAGGAAGCCTGATGGACATTCCGTCTCCCGTCAAACGTGGAGGCGGTTTTTTATTAGACCAGTTTTATTTTCGTATAATTGTTACGTCTTGGGCTTGTCGATAAATATGACATTCGTTTGGTAAAATATTGTTGAGCGATAGGTGTTACAAAATGATCGAAGGCATCGTCTTCTTTATAGCTTGAGCAAAAAACGTAAGGAGGTAAACGGAATGGAACATTCGGCGCCGGATTTGTTTCGTCAACAGTTTAATGCACATTATCCTACGGTTAGACGAAAGCTTGTCGCACTTATACGCGATGAAGCAGCTGCGGAGGATCTTGCCCAGGAAACATTTCTAAGGCTTTACCGGAATCCACCGGATCAGCCTGAAGCAATAGGAGGCTGGCTTCATCGTGTATTAACGAGGCTGGCTTATGATTATATGGATAAAAAAGCACGAGAGCGTGCTCTAACACAAAAGCAGGAACAAAGCATACTCGCACAGCCGCAAGCGGTTCAGTCGAATGAACAGCAGTTGATTGATAAGGACGAGCAGGAACGGGTTAGAGGCTGGTTAGATACGCTGCCCGAACGGGACAAAAAAATGCTTCTGCTCCGATATGAAGGATACAGCTATGCGGAAATCGCAGAGCAGCTCCAGCTGCGGCAGCCGCAGGTCGGGACGATGCTGCGCAGAGCCGGGGCTAGGCTGAAGCGCCATGCGCATAAGGCAGAAGGAGCTTTGTCTCATGAATGATGTGCGATGGCCAGCGCCTGCTGCACTTAGCATGAAAGGTCAAAACCTTTTAGGAGGAATTCAAGATGACAAAAAATGATGAAATAAACAAAAAAGAAGCAGAGCAAATGTCGGCTGCATGGGCGCGTCTAGAGAAACAGCTTCAAGCCTCAGAGCAATCGCCGCTTTGGGAGAAATGGGAAGAACAAGGCAAGCACGCTGATGAGCTCAATAAGGAGTCAACAGCTGCAGCTAGCGCTGCGCAAACAAAAGCTGCTACCGTTCAAACGTATCCTGAACAAATGCAAGCAAATGTGGTTCCGTTAGGACGAGCTCGTACTTCATCCAGTCCAGCTGCTAATAAACCGAATAAAAGTGGGGCGGCAGGCCGCTGGTTCAAAAAGAACGTTGGCAAAACAATAGCAGCATGCGCAGCAGCTATCATTACGGTAGTTATTGCGACGCCCTCAACAAATGAATCATTGGCGGCATGGCTTAATACGTTCCGAATGGATAACGTAATGATTGTGCAGCAAAATGATTTGGAGTCGCTCATGAACAGCTTCATGAAGGATGGCGAAACGCGTGAAACCGTTAACCGTTTCGGCACCTTCGAGCAGACGACTGTCGGAAGCTGGTCAAAGATGAGCGTAGAACAAGCTTCTAAGGAGCTGGGCTTTGCTGTTCCAACATTGACGGTTCCAGGGATTCAGTTAGGTGCCATATCATCGATGTCAGCGCAGACGATTGCCTTCCGCCTAAATGTGGATGAAATCAATAGTGCAATGCGTAAGCTGGGCGCGGATAAGCTGCTGCCGAAATCAGTAGACGGCAAAGCAATTGAATTTAACACAGGCCAAGGTGTAACGATCACGTATGAACCTAAGGAAGGAAGTACTTCTAAGCAAAGCCTATGGGTTGAATATATTAAGCAGCCTAGCATCAAAATTGATCCTTCAGTGGATGCAAAGGATGCCTATGAGGCTATCATTCGCTTCCCAGCGCTTCCTGATCATTTGCGCAAATCGCTTATGCAAGCATCAAACATGGAAAATGGAGAAATTCCATTTCCGCTCATTACAAATGAAAAGCCGGAGAAAATCGTTATTGAAGGGGTTGATGTATATTTGAATCAATCCGCTGACCATAGTTATGCAAATGCGATGTGGCTTAAAGATGGCGTTGTAGCAAGCGCACACTTTAACGATTTTGAGGACAAACAAAAAGTACAGTCTCTTATTGCGGAGCTGATTCATCCATGAGTGCTGTTGCTATTGAAACCATCGGATTATGCAAGGATTACGGTGAAGGACGCGGCTGCCACGATGTTACACTGACGATTAGAGAAGGGGAAGCCTTTGGCTTCCTCGGTCCTAATGGAGCGGGAAAAAGCACGATAGTGAAAATGCTCACAGGCCTTATTAAACCAACCTCAGGTAAAGCTCAAATCTTCGGACAGCCTTCAGGATCAATCGAGGCTAGACGGAGATTTGGCTATTTGCCTGAGTTGTTTCGTTATCCGGATTGGTTGACGGGCGAAGAGGTTTTGGCTTTTCATGCAAAGTTGTGTGAGCTGGACCGCTCTATGGCCAAACGACGCATTCATCAGCTTCTGGACGATGTGGGCATTGGCAGCCGGGGAAGCGACAGGCTCAAAGGGTATTCGAAGGGGATGCAGCAGCGGCTTGGACTCGCATGCGCTTTACTCACAAATCCGGATATCGTTTTTCTTGATGAGCCGGCTTCGGCGCTTGATCCCGTTGGCAGGCATGAGGTGCGAGATTTGCTTGCTAGGCTGAGAAGCCAAGGGAAAACGATCTTTCTTAATTCGCATTTGCTTGAGGATGTGGAACAGTTATGCGATAAGGTCGCTCTACTGAATAACGGAAAAGTGCTGGCGGAAGGAAAGGTATCCGATGTGCTGAGCTCGCAGTCGATCTGGCGTTTGCGTGTCAGCGGTTATACCCCTTTAGCAGCTGAACGTATTCAGCAGCTGTTAGGCGCGAATGTGATCGTGTCGAACGCTGAGCATGATGATGCATCTGTATGGCTTGAGATTGAACTGGAAAATGACGAGCAAATAGGATTGGTCAATTACATTCTTATTGAGCTGGGATTGACGCTGTATGAGGTTGGGAAATTGCAATCACGGCTCGATGAGTGGTTTATGCAGGCCGTAACGGGTCTTGAGCATAGGGGGGAGCGCAGATGATCGCGGTTTGGGGCCTAACTTGGAAGGAGCTCGTTCGTAAAAGAGTGACGCTTATGACGATCATCATGACGGTTCTCTTCTGGATTGCTTACTGGTTTATTGCTGATGCTATCGCCGGTGGCGAGGTGAATGTTGCGACTTCTATGAACTTATTCGAAAATTTTGCCCGCAGTGCAATGATTATGACATTAGGTTTCTTCTTTGGCGCTTTTGCCGTTGCCTTCCTTTCTATATTCAGCTCCGTTGCGGCTGTGACAGGGGAAGCAGAGCAAGGCGTTCTTCAATCCGTACTCGCAAGGCCCATTGCGCGCTGGAAGTGGTTTTTGGGCAGATGGCTCGGCTTTGTCAGTTATGTTGCGTTATATGCATTCCTGTTATTCAGCTCAATTATTCTTATCAGCTGGGCAGAAACTGGCGTCTTATTCAGCATGATGGTGTACTTCAAATCACTTTTGTTTTTTATGTCTGTTATTCCGCTATTAGTATCCTTAACGATGCTTGGCTCCTGTTATTTAAGTCCTTTAGGAAACGGCATTTGGATGACGATGCTCTTCGGTATGGGCTGGCTTGGCAGTACGATTGGCCGGTTTATGAGCACAGGTAGGATTCAAATGAAAGGGATGCAAACACTTGAGACTATAACAGGCTTAATTAAGCTGGCTATGCCGGCGGATACTTTGCAGCAGCGCATGCTAAACGAATTATTTTCAATCTCTGAGCTTAGAGGTTTATATAACATTAACGCAGAGCTAAGTATTTTCTCTATTAACGGGGCGGCATCAAATTCCTTTTTAATTTATTGCGGTATTTACACGGCTGCTCTGCTCGGCATAGGTATACTAATTATGAGGCGAAAAGATTTTTAAGCGGGGCTGCCCCTTTTTGGAGGAGGCAGTCGACTGCTTTTTTTTATGTCTTTATGGAAGATTGGATGCCATTAAAGGGAGGAACATCAGTAAGATTAAGTGTGGAAGCCTGCATAAATAGTATGATTTTTGTTGAAAATAAAAGCTTCTCTTTCTTTGGAAAATCCAATTTTCTCGGCAACACGAATGGACGCTAAATTATTGGGGTCTATAATACTGATTAATTTTTGCAAGCCTAAGTGATGAAAACCATATTGCTTGCAAGCCATGGCTGCTTCAGAGGCGAATCCTTTGGACCAATATTTTTTATTTATATGGTAGCCGATTTCCACCTCAATTGTTCCATCGATCGTTTGTTTAACAAGGCCACAATCACCGATTAGTTCATCCGTTGCCTTTAAGCAGACTCCCCATAAACCAAATCCATCGTTTTTGTATCTAGTTATTCATAAATTCACCGATAATGCTTCTTCTTCATTAGGTATGAAAAGTGATTTCAATAAAAATGCAATAGGGTGCTTGTGGACTTTGCGAGCGTCTGCTAAACTAAAGTTGTTATTCAGTAAATTTATTAACTAAATTCGGAGTGTGGCATGGCAACGATAAAAGATATTGCGCAGGAGGCAGGCGTTTCAGCTGCTACCGTATCCAGGGTTTTGAACAATGATGTCACCTTGGCAGTAAGTGAGGAAACGCGTACACGAATATTCAGCATTGCCGAGCAGCTGCAATATAAGCCGTCCAGGCTGCGAAGAATGAAGAAGGAAGAGCAGCTCTCGCGTCAGCAAATCGGTTTGCTCATGTGGTCGACACTGGAAGATGAGCATGATGATCCTTATTTCTCCTCCATTCGCAAAGGCATTGAAACGCGCTGCGAGGAGCTTGGAATCAACATTGTGAAAGTGCTTCGCGGCAACAGTCGAGTGGAGATGCAGTCGTTCAACGAGCTGGATGGTGTGATTGTTGTAGGCTCCATTCATGATGAGGATGTTAATCAGTTGTATAGCAACGGAAATCGGCTTGTATTTGTAAACCATTCAGGCGAGCTGTATGAGTATGACACCGTAAAGCTGCATTTTGAGCAAGCAACCCGAGCAGTAATCAAACATCTTAGAGAACTAGGACACCAAAAAATAGGCTACATCGGCGGGAATGATTATATCCATCGTCTGAATCGTCAATTTGAGAGTACAGAGACGGATGAGCTTCGCCGTGTTTTTTTCGAGAAGGAGATGCGTGAGCGCGGTCTTTATGATGAAAACTTCGTCATTAAGGCATATTGGTCTTCAAACAGCGGATATGAGGCGATGAATCAGATGCTTCAGCAAAGCTCGCGGCCAACCGCTTGTTTTATTGGAAGTGATCCCATGGCTGTAGGTGCTTTGCGCGCGCTGCATGAGCATGGTCTTCGGGTTCCTGAGGATATGGCGATTGTAGGTTTTGATGACATTGAAATCTCTGCATTTTTGAATCCGCCGCTAACGACGGTTCGCGCGCATACTGAGCATATGGGCAGAACGGCGGTACAACTGCTGCTTGAGCGGATCGAAGGCCGTGAGGCAGCTGTTCATATGACCGTTAATACGACACTCATCGTGCGGGAAAGCTGCGGCAGCTCTGTGAAATCGTAAGTATTCATTTATATAAACTTTTAGGAGGTTATTATTTTGTCTATTCAATATGATCAACAGCTCTCGGTATTCCACCTGCAAGCGAAGGATACAAGCTATGTTATCCATATTACGAAATCAGGTTATCCTGCACATGTCTATTGGGGCAAAAAAATTCGCGGCGTGCAGCTGGAGCGTTTATTTGAGCTTAAGGAGCGGGCTTCATTCACGCCTAGCACAGAGCTGGACCAATTGGAACTGTCGCTGGATACGCTTCCGCATGAGTATCCTGCATACGGCAACTCTGATTTCCGCATGCCTGCATTCCAGGTCAAGCTTCCAAATGGAACAACAGTAACGGATCTGCGCTTTGATTCGCACCGCATTGTGGATGGAAAGCCGGCGCTTGCTGGATTGCCTGCAACGTATATTGAGAACGACTCCGAAGCGCAAACGCTTGAGATCACGCTGAAAGATGATCTGACAGGCTTGTCCGTCATTTTGTCTTATACCGTATTTGAAAACTACGATGCGATTGCCCGTTCAGCTAGAATCGTCAACAACGGTACTGATACTTTGGATTTACAGCGCGCGTTCAGCATGAGCTTGGACTTTGCGCATGACAACTTTGAGATGCTGCAGCTCTCTGGTGCTTGGATTCGTGAGCGCCATATTCATAAGCGCAAGCTTGAGCCAGGTTTGCAATCGATCGAGAGCCGCAGAGGTTCAAGCAGCCATATGCAAAATCCGTTTGTCGCTTTGCTCTCTGAGGGTTCTACCGAGGATCACGGTGATGTATACGGTGTAAACCTTGTGTACAGCGGTAATTTTACGGCTGGCGTCGAGGTGGATCAATTCCATGCAGCTAGGTTATTCATTGGCATTAACCCATTCGACTTTAATTGGCGATTGGAGCCGGGCGAGGAGTTCCAAACGCCAGAGGCGGTAATGGTTCACTCTGAGCATGGCCTCGGCGGCATGTCACGCAGCTTCCATGATTTGTACCGTGCTCGCTTAATTCGCGGCACGTTCCGTGATCAAACACGTCCGATACTCGTCAACAACTGGGAAGCGACGTATTTTAACTTTAATGCGGACAAAATCGAAGATATTGCGCGTGCCGGCAAGGAGCTTGGCATCGAGCTGTTCGTACTGGATGATGGTTGGTTCGGCAAACGCGACAACGACACAACTTCGCTCGGGGATTGGTTTGTTGACCCGAAAAAGCTGCCAAACGGTTTAGAGGATTTGGTTAGCCGCGTGAAGCGTCTAGATATGCAATTCGGCCTATGGTTCGAGCCGGAAATGATTTCGCCTGAGAGCGAGCTGTACAAAGCTCATCCAGATTGGTGCTTGCATATCGACGGCCGCAGACGGACACAAGCGAGAAATCAACTCATTTTAGATTTGTCACGCGCGGACGTTCAACAATATATCGTTAAGTCGATATCGGATATTCTTTCAAGTGCGCCGATTACGTACGTGAAATGGGATATGAATCGCAATATGACAGAGATCGGTTCAGCACTTCTGCCTGCCAAGCGTCAACGCGAGACTGCTCATCGCTATATGCTGGGTCTCTATTCCGTGCTTGAGCAAATCACGTCTGCTTTCCCTGATGTATTGTTCGAGAGCTGCTCTGGCGGCGGCGGCCGCTTCGATGCGGGCATGCTGTATTACATGCCGCAAACATGGACAAGCGACAATTCGGATGCGGTATCTCGCTTGAAAATTCAATACGGAACAAGCATCGTTTATCCGGTTAGCGCGATGGGTGCTCACGTATCAGCCGTGCCTAACCATCAAGTGAACCGGATAACCTCCCTAGAAACTAGAGGAAATGTTGCGCTATCTGGAAACTTTGGTTATGAGCTTGATCTGACTCAATTTACGGAGGAAGAGAAGACGACCGTTAAGGAACAGGTTGCTCTTTATAAGGATGTAAGGCATCTTGTGCAATTCGGAGATTTCTATCGTCTGCTTAGTCCGTTCGAAGGCAATGAAACGGCGTGGATGTTCGTTTCCAAGGATAAAAAGGAAGCATTTGTAGTGTTCGTTACTGTTCTGCAAGAGCCAAATTTGAAGCTTAATCGCTTCTGCCTCAAAGGCCTTGATCCGAACCGCGATTACAAGCTGCTTGGTGAAGAAACGGTATATGGCGGCGATCAGCTGCTTTATGCTGGACTTGCAACTCCGCAATTTTATGGCGATTATGCAAGCAAGGTGTACCGCTTCCTCGCCGTGGAGTAAACGATCTACAATAAAGGGGTTATCTCAAAAGTGGATTTAATTACTTTTGAGGTAACCCCTGTTTTGTTTTAGCTTAGGTGTGAATAAAAAAATAGCGATGCAGGGGTCGTCCCTGTACCGCTATTTATTCCTTTTTCAAAAACTTTCACTTCTATTATGTACTATTGTACTAGCCGCTCATAGAAGATGAAGCTGCTGCAGCAATAAAAATAACGAAAATGATGATGTAAATAACGAGAATGATTGCTGCCCAAATTAAAGATGCTTTAAAATAGTTTTTCTTCGTTGGGTTGCCTTCACCAAACGCCCATACAAACATCATAATAACATTAACGATCGGAATGATTAAAATGAGTGTAGTGAGCATCCACTCTTTAATTGTAATGACAGGCGACATTTCCTGATTTTGTTGATGCCCGTATCCTGGTACACCGGGATTTACGGGGGGCTGCTGATAGTTATCCATTCTTTCTCTCCTCTGAGTTCATAGTGCTGTAACAATTTGGTCACAAATTGATTATATATAAATTCCCATAATTTACAACCCTTGAATTGAAGAAAATTGTTTTTTATTTATAAAATTTAGGGCTTGTATTCAATTATAGCGACAAAATAATAGATTAATTGAGAGAAAATAAATGATATTATCGATTATCAATTTGTGTTTTTACGGGCGGAAAGGATAGGATAAACCCCTTTTAAGCAGACATAAAGTAGACAATATTTCCAAAAAATTATAAATTTCATCCTGTAAGCCACTTGCCCTTGACGTTACGTCAAGGGTTATACTCTGTTCAAGAGGGGGAATGAACAGATGAATAATAGTTCTTCTTATGCGATTGGAGCATTCGCGAAGCTGACAAAAGTTACTGAGCGAACGCTCCGTTATTACGATCGACAGGGACTGCTTAAGCCGTCCAGCCGAAACGCGCATGGGCATCGCTTTTATACGGATCAAGATTTAATTCAACTGCAAAAGATTTTAACGTTAAAATATTTRGATTTCTCATTAGAGGACATTTCTGCTTATTTGCAGCGTCCGGAGGAGGACTTGCAGCACTCATTAGCTTCGCAATATGAGATGCTTAAGAAAAAGCAGGCGCATTTGGAACGTGTAATAGACACCATTGGACGGATGCAGAAAATTTTGGAGGGAGCGGGCAAGGTCGACAGCAATTCATTGCTCGTGTTTATTCAACATATTCAGCATGAGCAGCAGCAGAAGGAATGGCTGTCAACGCAAATGCCGCCTTCTTTAGTAGATGCGATATTTATGGAGGGGATAGACTCGGAAATCAGATCGGCATTTGAAAGTAAAATAACGGTGTTCGCCATGGAGCTAAAGGAACTTTACAAGCAAGGAAAACAGCCTCTGGACGAAGAGGTGCTTGCTTGCGGACTGAGTCTTGTTGCGCTCTTAGAGGAGCTGCTGTCACCTGTCTTAGAGAGATTTAGTGAAGAGGAGCTTGCGCAATTAGAGGTGCTGAACGATCCAGCTCATTCCTTTGATCCTATTTTATTCCCAAATTTGTTTACGAAGGATGAAGAAGCCTTCTTAGCCGTTACTTTCGATCATCTTGAGGCATTGAAAATGTTGAAAGCAGGGATAACCGATGAAAAATAATGTTGAAGCAGATATGCCGAAGGCAACCATTGGCGTTTCACAATTTTTCAAGCTGATCGCAAAGCATAGACCCGCTAAGTTTTTAATTATCGTTGCCGTTGTACTAGGACTCGGAGAGACGCTGCTCTCGCTGCTCATTCCTTTATTGACGAAAAATTTAGTCGAGGAGTTATCGCAATCGACCATCCAAACGATGACGTTTGTTGTGCTTGGAGCAGTGTTTCTAGTCCAGACCATTATGTCAGGTTTCTCGGTCTATACGATGTCCTATGTAGGTCAGTATGTTATTGCAGGCTTGCGACGTGAAGTATGGAACCGAGTGATAAAGCTGCCAGTACCGTTTTTTGATCGCAACAATTCCGGCGAGACGATGAGCCGTGTTACGAATGATACAAATGTGATCAAAGATTTTATCATCGGCCATGTAATATCGTTTTTTGGAGGAATTGTATCTATTATAGGCGGCGTCATTCTCCTGCTGCTGATTGATTGGAAGCTCACGCTGCTTATGCTGATTGCCGTTCCGGTAGCACTTCTTGTTCTATGGCCGCTAGGCACCAAAATGTTCACAGTATCCAAATCCATGCAGGATGAAACTGCATTATTTCAAGGCGATCTTGGCCGTGTGCTCTCCGATATTCGGCTTGTGAAGGCATCGCTTGCTGAGCCGGTAGAAAATCGTCAAGGCGACAAGCGAATCTCGCATTTGTTTACATTTGGCTTGCAGGAAGCCCGAATCATGTCAATCGTAACCCCTTTAATGATGACGGTGATGCTGCTCATACTTGTTATATTAATCGGTTATGGCGGTGTAAGGGTCGCACAGGGCACTTTAACGGGCGGAGAGCTGGTTGCTGTCATTTTGTATATGTTCCAAATTGTTATGCCGTTTACGCAGATGGCTTCGTTCTTCACGCAATTCCAGAAGGCGATGGGTGCTTCAGAACGTATTTTGGAGCTGCTAAATGAGAAGGAGGAGCAGTCCAGCCATGAGATTGCGGCAGCAGTCCTTCACGAGAAAGACCATCATTCCTTTATTAAATTTGAACAGGTAAGCTTCGGATATTCGGAGGATCGGCCGCTGCTTCATTCGCTCTCGTTTCAAGTGGAGCAGGGACAAGTAACGGCGTTTGTAGGCCCGAGCGGCACAGGCAAGACAACGCTGTTCTCGCTGCTGGAACGGTTCTATAATCCAACCGAGGGCGCCATAACGTATGGCGGGGAACAGATCGCGTCCATGGCGCTGGAAGATTGGCGAAAGCGGATTGCTTATGTTTCACAAGATAGCCCGATGATGCAAGGCTCGATTCGTCACAATCTTACTTATGGGCTGGAGGATGTGAGCGAGGCGAAAATCAGGGAAGCTGTCGATCAAGCGAATTTGACAACTTTTATCGATTCGCTTCCTGAAGGTTATGACACGGAGGTTGGAGAAAGAGGCGTTAAGCTTTCGGGAGGCCAGCGTCAACGGCTGGCGATTGCCCGGGCTATTTTGCGAAATCCTGATATACTGCTGCTGGATGAAGCGACGGCTCACCTCGACAGCGATTCGGAAATGCAAGTACAAGAAGCGCTTCAGGGTCTTATGACGGCAAGAACGACATTAGTCATTGCCCATCGACTTTCAACGATTCGTGGAGCCGACCAAATCATTGTGCTTGAGAAAGGTGAAATTTCGGGTCAGGGTACCCATGCAGAGCTGCTCGAGAACCATGAATTATATGCTAAGCTCGTACAGCAGCAGTTTAGTATTGAGTAGTTAGGTAAGTCGCGACAATAAAGCATGCTGTAGCGTTAATGCAGTTCCAACGGGTATCCAAGCCATTTTTGTCCAAATAAGCTATACTCAATACAACAGGTTATTGTATACCATTCCTAGGAATTGAGGTGGCTTAAGGATGGCTAATGTAGCAGAAGTAACCAATCGACCTATTGCATTGATTACGGGAGCATCCAGTGGGTTTGGGCTTTTGACTTCGATTCGCTTAGCGCAAGAAGGCTACTTTGTAATCGCAACAATGAGGGACATCGGGAAAAAGGAAGACGTGCTTGCAAAAGCAAATGAGAACGGCGTACTAGATCATATTGCAATAATGAGGCTTGATATTACCGATTCTGGCAACATAGTGGAAGTCATCGGGCAGGTAATGGAGCGCTGGGGCAGAATCGATGTGCTCGTAAATAATGCGGGTTATGCCGTAATGGGCGTCGTTGAGGAAATACCGATGGTGGATTGGCGTGCTCAATTCGATACGAATTTCTTTGGTACCGTTGCTGTTACGAAAGCGGTTCTGCCCCATATGCGAGTCCGCAGCCAAGGCAAAATTATTAATATTAGCAGCGGAGCAGGCATTCTTGGTTTTTCCAACACGGGTGCGTATTCGGCCTCGAAATTTGCATTAGAGGGCTTTAGTGAAGCGCTGCGTCTAGAGCTGCTGCCATTTTCCATCCCGGTCGTACTCGTAGAACCCGGTACTTACGATACTGGCATTGCAGCAAAGCATGTGTTTCGTGCGGAACAAAACTCCCCTTACAGCAAAATGATTGAGCGCTTTAATCAATTCAATAAAAAGTCGGAGAAAAATGCGCCTAATCCGATTCAGGTTGCGAACACGATCGTGAAAATTTGCCAATCCCTCCGTCCGAAGCTTCGTTATGTGTGCGGAAATGATGCGAAGATGATTTTTGTTATGAAAAAGCTGTTCCCTTGGCGACTCATCGAATTTGTACTTCGCAAAGCACTGCACTAAATTCAAATAGCTGAGAGCGCTGTTTTCTGCGCTGCTCGGCTTTATTTTTATGAAGCCAAGACAGATAAGACCCTGAGACCATTGACGCATCGAAAAAGTCCATGTTACTCTAACTTCACATGGAAACTATTGGAGGGATCATCTTGATTGAAATTCGCTTATCGGTAGGTTATGACGAGTATGAAGAAGGCGTAAGGATGTCTGAACTGATTGAGAAATTGGCATCTAGCGCAGATGGCGAGAAGCTGTCTATACTAACGATTGGCGATTGGGGTCAGGCGTATGAGAATTCTCCGGACAGCTTCTTGGAATCATTGATCAGCCACAAAGATTCTTTTCCCAATTTAACGAAATTATTTATTGGAGATATGGGTTTTGAGGAATGTGAGGTTTCCTGGATTAATCAGACGAACCTTTCACCGCTGCTTGCGGCATTCCCGAATTTGCAGTCATTGTCGATCAAGGGCAGCCAAGAGTTAAGCTTGCAGCCTCTTGTACACGAGAAGCTGCAAGAGCTCGTTATTATTTGCGGAGGGCTTCCGAAGTCTGTACTAGAGGAAATAACGAGTGCAAAGCTGCCTGAGCTGAAGAAGCTTGAGCTTTATCTGGGCGTAGATGATTACGGTTTTGACGGCGGAATAGAGGATGTCATGCCGCTGTTGCAAGGTGATCTGTTTCCAAAGCTTACATACTTAGGCTTGAAGGATAGTGAAATTCAGGACGAAATCGCAATTGCGATCGCGGATGCGCCGATTTTGGACCAGTTGGAAATACTTGATCTCTCTTACGGCACGTTATCCGATGAAGGCGGCAAGGCACTGCTTGCAAGCGAGCGTGTGAAGAAGCTGAAGCATCTTAACCTGAGCTACCACTATATGTCGGATGAGCTGCTGCTTCGCTGGAAGCAAGCAGGCCTGTCAGTAGATGTGACGGACCAGCAGGAAACGGATGAAGATGATTGGCGTTATCCGTTCCTTACCGAATAATGGATCATTTTAAAAACGACGGCGCTGCCGAAGCTCCTTATTTGCTCATCGGAAATCCGTCAAACAAACGAACATTCGGCTTGCAGGCAGCAAGAAGGAAGCAGGGGCTCGCTCCTGCTGTTGTGCTCTCCTATGAGCAGCTGCTTAAGCGAACCGTGTTTATTCAAGATATTTTGCGAGAATATGCAGGAGCGGATAAGGTCATTATTCGGCTTGATGCGCCAGGTGAGGATCAAGCCGTTGAACGACAGTTGATCGCATGGGGTGCGGCTGACCGAAGTGGCGATGACTTATTCTGGTCAGCGGGCTCTCTGCCGCACAATATTTCGATATCCGCGGAGGAAGCGCAGCAGCTGCCGCTGGAGCAAGGACGAATCTATTATCCAGCACAGTGGTACCGCGGGTACTGCCGATTTCTTGCTGCTATGCATACAGAGGTTAAAGCATCAGGCGTTTCCGCAAGCTGGGTAAACTCGCCGGGAAGCGTAGCTAATATGTTCGACAAAAGAAGCTGCTGGCAGCTGCTCACACGCCATGGACTCATCATGCCGGCTCTTCCAGCTCCTACAGGAAGCATAAAAAATTACGATGAGCTGCAAGCGGCGATTGCTGTAAGCGGCATGAGGCGTCTGTTTATTAAGCTTGCTTGCGGATCGGGCGCTTCTGGTGTTATTGCCTATCAAATCAATCCTCGTACAGGCGATGAACTTGCTATCACGACCATCGGCATAGAAGAACGGGCCCGCGGCATTTGCTATTTCAACGAAGGCAAGCTGCGGCGTTACCGGGAACGCTCCGACATTCGGCGAATGGTCGATTGGGTATGCCGGGAAGGTGCACATATTGAACGATGGATTGAGAAGGAAAACTTCGAGAGCAAGTCGTTTGATGTACGGCAGCTTGTTGTGGATGGTAAGGCTTGTCATACGGTACTCCGTTTAAGCAGCACGCCAATTACGAATCTTCATCTGCGCAACGAACGGAGGATGGATGTCGATCAGCTGCTATCTGCAGAAGTAAAGGCAGCAGTGCAGAGGACAGCTGAATCCGCGCTCCGAGCTTTTCCCGGCTGTTCTGCGGCAGGCGTTGATGTGCTCGTTCAAAGAGGAAGCGGCATGACCTATCCGATAGACATCAATCCTTTTGGTGATTTGCTGTACGGCGCCGAGTATGAGGGAATGAACACCTATGAATGGCAAATGCAGCAGCTGCTTAGAGGGGAATAGATACGAATGCTAGATATGAACCAAATTGTAGGTTCTCACGATATACTCATGATTACGCTTGATACGCTGCGTTATGACGTTGCGAAGCTTGAGGAAAAGAATTGCCCGAACCTTTGCGGAAGTGGAGGCTGGGAGAAGAGGCATTCGCCGGGCAGCTTTACTTATGCTGCCCATCATGCTTTTTTTGGCGGATTTTTGCCTACTCCTGCAAATACGGACAAAGCTTCTCATATTAGATTGTTTCATACAAAAAATACGGGGCTTAAGACGCACCCTCATACATGGTTATTTGACGCTCCGGATCTTGTATCCGGCTTGCAGGAGGCGGGCTACCGAACAATCTGCATCGGAGGCGTCATTTTTTTTACGAAAAAGAATAAGCTAGCCAAGGTTCTGCCTAGTTATTTTCAAGAAAGCTATTGGCGGATGACATTCGGGGTAACGAATCCGCGTTCGACGGAGCATCAAGTGAATCACGCGCTTAAGCTGCTGGAGAAAGCGGACCCTGCTGAGAAGCTGTTTCTGTTCATGAATATATCTGCCATGCATGGACCTAATCATTATTTTGTAGATGGCGCCAAACGGGATTCCGTGGAAACACAGCGTGCCGCGCTTCGTTATGTTGATAGTCAGCTTGCCCCATTGTTTGAAGCCATGCGGCGCAGAGGAAAAACATTATGTCTCGCGTTTTCCGATCATGGGACAGCTTATGGCGAGGACGGCTATGAAGGGCATCGGCTCGCCCATGAGGTTGTCTGGAATGTGCCGTATCGCGAATTTATTTTGGAATAAGGAGGAGAAGCAGCTTGCAAAAATCATCTTCGCTACCATCTTTTCCGGAGCTTAAGGAGCAGGAGCAGCGCTGGATGGCGGCTCCTTACCGTTCCTATTTGTATTCCTATCCCCATAAGACAGCTTACCGAGATTTGCATCCCGCGCAGTCGCTGAAGGAGATGTGGGAGCGGGATCAAACCGATTATTATTTTTTGTATATGCATATACCTTTTTGTGGTGCTCGCTGCGGCTTCTGCAATTTGTTCACGTTGCCGGATCGTCGTTTAGACGTACATGAGCAGTATATTGATGCCATGCAGCGGCAGGCGGAGCAGTGGGCGCCTTGGTTTAAAGGCAAAACATTTTCGCGATTTGCGATTGGCGGAGGGACGCCAACCTTGCTTGCGGCTCCCCAGTTGAACCGTCTATTCGATATAGCAGAGAATACAATGGGCCTTGATCCGATGAAAGCATCGATATCGGTAGAGACGTCGCCGGAAACGGTAACGGCTGACCGCATGCGCGTTCTTAAAGATCGGCATGTTGATCGGATCAGCATGGGTGTTCAAAGCTTCGTTGAAGAGGAAGCAGCAGCTATCTATCGTCCGCAGAAGCCGCGGCTTGCGGAAGAGGCGCTGGAGACGTTGATGTCCTATTCGTTTCCACTCGTGAATGTCGATCTTATTTACGGATTGCCTAAGCAAACCGTTGAAACATGGATTTATTCACTGGAGAAGGCGATCAGCTATGCGCCTGGTGAAATCTTTATTTATCCGCTATATACACGTGAGAACACCATTATTAAGCCAGAACAGATGYGCAGCGCAGGAGAGGATATTCGACTGGAGCTGTACCATATTGCACGGCAGCGTCTGGAAGCGGCAGGCTATAAGCAGTTTTCGATGAGGCGTTTCGCTCGAGATACATCGTTTGATCATAAAACCGTGCTGCCCTTCAGCTGTCAGGAGGAAGGCATGGCAGGGCTTGGCTGCGGAGCACGTTCTTACACCCGCGATGTACATTATGCATCGCGTTATGGCGTGAGCGCAGCGGCAACGCGCAGCATTATTGAACAATATGTTGCTGCAGAGCGTTATGATACGGCCGATTACGGCTTTATTCTGAATGAAGCGGAGCAGAAGCGCAGGTTTATATTGAAAGCTTTACTGCACCGCGAGGGGCTAATCTTACACACGTATGAGGAGCGATTCAAGAGTAATGCGCTAGCCGATCATCCTGATTTGCAGACACTGATCCATTTGGAGCTGGCGGAGCTTCAGGAGGGTACTCTTCGCCTGACGACACAAGGCATGGCTTATTCGGATGCGATTGGCGACGAGTTTATTTCGGGCGATGTAAGAGAGCTTATGAACGGGTACGTCATCCGATGAAGGCGGTGCTCTATTACCGCGGCGCGTTGTCATCATGCAATTATGACTGTCCTTATTGCCCATTCAGCAAAACAAAGGACAGCAAAGAGACGCTTGCGAAGGATAAGCAGCAGCTTCATGCCTTTATGGACTGGGTTCGGGAGCAAGGCGGCTCTGGACATCAGCTCTCGATTTTTTTCAATCCTTATGGCGAAGCGCTCGTACATCGTTGGTATCGTGAGGCGATGATCGAGCTGTCCCATATGCCGCATATCGAGAAGGTAGCTGTCCAGACCAATTTATCCGTCAAGCTTGATTGGACGAACGACATCGACCGGAGCAAGGCAGCCTTTTGGGTTACCTATCATCCTGGACAAACGAGCCATGCTGCTTTCCTAAGCCAGTGTATGAAGCTGTATGAGCAGGGAATTCCTTTTAGTGTCGGGTCTGTTGGGATACGCTCGGCTTTCGGCGCGATTAAGCAGCTGCGGCAGCTGCTGCCAGAGGATGTGTACCTGTGGGTCAACGCCTTCAAGGATCAGAAAAATTATTATTCAGAGAATGATATTGTTTATTTAACCGAAATTGATCCGCATTTCCAGCTGAACGTTCCCGATTACGATAGTTTAGGCAAACCATGCGGCGCGGGCTCACATGTGTTTTATGTGCAGGGGGCTGGCATTGTCAAACACTGCTATAGCGATCGCAAGGTTATCGGCCATCTCTATCGTGACGGACTTGAGGGTCTAGCATCTGAGCGTCCTTGCACGATGAAGAAATGCGGGTGCTACATTGGCTATATTCATATGCCAGAACTGAAGCTTGGCGAGGTTTACGGTGATCGTCTGCTAGAACGTATTCCGTCAGGTTATACGCAGCAGCTTGCTTCAAATTCATCGAAATAGGGTAAAGTAAATCATGGCTTGAATCATGAGAGGAGTGTGCAACATATGACACCACTAAAAAAGGTAGCATTTCTGCTAGCTGACGACTTCGAAGATTCCGAAATGAAAAATCCCTATGATGAAATGGCAAAGAACGGTCACGACGCCGTTATTATTAGCTTGAAGAGCAACGACGAATTAAAAGGAAAACAGGGGACCATTGCGTATACCTCGCATTTGTCCATTGAAGAAGCTGATGCAGATGACTACGCTGCAATCATTATTCCGGGCGGAAAATCACCGTCTCATCTTATGGACAATGCAGATGTGCAGGCGTTCGTTCAAAAGGCAGATCAAGCTGGCACAACTATTGCGGCAATATGCCACGGTCCGCAAATTTTGGAGGCAGCTGGCCTGCTGAAGGGGCGCACTTTAACAGCCTATCCTGCTTTATCCGCAGAAATTGAAGCAGCCGGCGGGACTTTTGTCGATAAAGAAGTTGTCGTTGATCGCAACTTTGTTACGTCTCGAACGCCAGAGGACGAGCCTGCTTTCATTCGGGAGACACTTGTAAAGCTTGGCGTAAACGCTTGGTAGTTTGAAATGGCTTTCGCTTTTATAGCGAAAGCGCAAGCAGGCAGGACTGTCTCACTAGATCCAAGCGGATCTGGGACAGTCCTTTTTTGTATCACATTACATATTTTGCTGGAGCGAACTTGGTCATCGCAATGCAAGTAGGGTATACTTTTTAGTATATATACGTTTAGTAAGGAAGGAGAGCATGCTTGAATGCCACACATGAAGCAGGGTGAACATACAGATCAAGCAAACCGCCCCCTTATTCAACGGCCTTCCACAGTGAGCAGGACAAGCCTTATTGATAACGGCATGACCGTTTTGCAGCAATGGGGAGCTGATCATATTTGCAAGGTTTGTATAGCTAACAGCGGATCATGCTGCCGCGATTGCCGTCATTTGCTCGATGGTGTAGGCTGTCAATTGCGAAATACCAGCTGTACAGCATGGTTATGCGGTTTTCATAAATATTTATTGTTTGAGGTTGAACAGTTGGAAGAGTGGAACCTGTTTTGGGATGATGTTCCCGGTCAGGCATTTCGTGAGGACTCTACACCTGAGCAGGTCATAATTGATAAATCATTAACGATTCAACAGCAAACAATGGAGCATCTTGGCGAAGCGCTTGCTGCAGATTTACAGGAGATGGAACGCTCGCATATTGCGATCGGCATTATCCTTACGCTTCGGGAGAAGCTGGATAAAAATATTGATCAGTTTATGCTGGAAGACAAGGATCATAAGCGGAAGCTGAGGATCAAACGGAAAATAAAAGTTCTTTCAAGCGATTTCCAGCGCTTTCACCATTTATTGAATAAGTACAAGATAGAGCTAGCTGAGCTCCATAACATGTAGAAAAAGGAGCCGATTAATCCGGCTCCTTTTCTGCTTTTTATTTCAAAAATTCGAGCAGCTCCTCATTGAATCTAGTTGGTTCGTCGAACAGCATGCCATGGCCGCTTTGCTCGAACGTAACGAGCGTAGAGCCGTCAATGCCGCTAAGCAGCTGCTTGGCGAATTCTGGCGGACATATTTGATCCAGATTGCCTTGGAAAATCGTCGTCGCAGCTTTGATTTGCAGCACATCCTTCCGCAAGTCCTCATCGCGGAGCGACTCGAACGTATGGATTGACCCCCACGCGGATGCCTCTAAGCCGAGCAGCTGCAGCCAATCTTTGAATGGCTGGCTGATGGCGTTTGGCTCTTGATCGGCTAGAAATTTCTCTCCGAAATCACGGAGCAGCTGCGGACGGTCTTTTTTGATTGCAGCGATTTGATCATTCGCTTCCTCTTGTGTCATGCCATGCGGGTAATTTTCACGCTGCGTGAATGAGGGAGCTGCTGCGCCTAGAAGCGCGAGCTTGCGAATGCCGTAACCGCCATGGCGCGCCATATAGCGGACGGCAATGGCTCCTCCTACCGAGAAACCAACGAGATAGGCTTGATCCAGTTTCAAATAATCAATAACAGCCTTTACGTCATCTGCTAGCCGATCGTAGCTATAGCCAGCTGCGGGAGCACTGGATTTGCCGAAGCCGCGTTGATCGATCCCAATACAGCGATAACCTTGCTCAGATAGCAGGGTGAACTGAGCTTCAAACATTTTGTGGTTCAGCGGCCAGCCATGCAAGAAGATAACGGGGCTGCCGGAGCCTATATCCTCAACATAAAGTTTAACTTTTTTCTCAACCTCAATATAATGTCCCATCATATCTCTCCTCTCGCGTCTATACTTTTACTTACCCGTATTAGCATCTTTTGAAAAATAAATCTTTTTCATACGTAAGAAGAGTTAGAATAGCGGTATATGACTTGGAGGCTAAAGCATGTTTTCTTGGTTGCGAATGACGGCTATTATTATCGTTACTGCTTTTTTAACTAGGTTCATTCCGTTCTCGGCTTTTTTTCAAAATGTGAATACATTAGTCCACGAGCTTGCCCATGCGCTTGCAGCTTTGCTGCTTAAGGGAAGCGTCTTGCATATTTATTTGTACGCTGACCAAAGCGGAGTGACTTATACCTCGTACACGGACAGCTGGATGCTAATCCCGATTGCGCTTGCCGGCTATACGGGCTCAGCTTTGTTCTCGCTGCTGCTTTTCTTTCTATATGCAAAAGGAAAAGCTCGTTTTGGACTCGCGATCGTTGCGATAGCAGCTGGAGTGGCGCTCGCGCTTTTTGTTCGAAATGATTACGGCATGGCTTGGAGCGCGGGTTTCCTAGCATTGACGGTACTTATTTATTTTGCTGCTCCTCGCTGGCTCAGAGACTTTTATTATTTGCTGATCGCTTTTATTTGTTTAGTGGAATCCATTATTAGTCCATTTGTGTTGCTCTATCTTGCGATTACGGAGCCCGCATCAGCTGGGGATGCGGCTGGTTTAAGCGACGTAACCGGTGTATCTGCCTTTGTGTGGTCCGCTTTGTTCTGCTTCTTCTCGCTCTGGTGTGCCAAAATAGCGACCAGCTGCTTGTTTAGGAGAGGCGCTGGTGGGATACTAATAAGTAAATAAACACTGGAGAGGCTGTGAGCAAATGTCCAAAAGCTACAAACTGCCCGAGAAGAAAAAGGTGGATCTGAAGGACATCGATCCGAAGGATACGGGGCGCTTTTCGAATAAAGAAGAGGTCGTTCAGGCAGTGAAGGAGCTTGAGCTTGAGCTGCAGCAGCTGCAAGAAAAACTTGCCGCGAGCAAAGAGCATGCCGTGCTGTTTGTGTTTCAAGGCATGGATTGCAGCGGCAAGGATGGTGTAATCAAAAAAGTTTTCGCCGGACTTCATCCGCAGGGCATTTCTGCCCACAGCTTTAAGACGCCAACAGAGGAGGAAGCGCGGCATGATTTTTTATGGAGAGCACATGTTGCCGTGCCTGCCCTTGGCCAGATAGCTGTATTTAACCGTTCGTACTACGAAGAAGTTTTGATCACGAGAATCCATGGTACGGTAAAGAGCGAGGAAGCGAAGGAGCGGTTTAAGCATATCAATCATTTTGAAGCTCTTTTAGCCGACAGCAGGGTGAAAGTGGTCAAAATCTTTTTGCACATATCGAAGCAGTTCCAACTGGAGAAGCTAATAAGCCGTATTGAAGATCCGAAAAAAAATTGGAAGTTCGACCCGTCCGACTTAAAGGAGCGCAAGTCTTGGAAGCAGTACAGCGAGCTTTACGAGGAGCTGTTTGAAAAATGCAGCAAAGCGGCGCCATGGTATGTCGTCCCCTCTGATAATCGCTGGTATCGCAATTATGCGGTGCTTCGAATCGCGGTGGATGCGCTGCGAAGCCTTGATTTGAAAGATCCGGAAGCAAGGCCTGAGCTCCAGCCCTTTTTGGAGGAGCTTAAGAAAGAAGAAGCATAGCTTGCAGATGATTGATAAAGAATGGCAGTCCAACACATGGCTTCATGTGCGGGGCTGCCTTTTTTGTGTTTATAAGATGTAGGCTGCCTTTTGATCCTCAAGGAAGCTTTCCTATTTATCTTGTTATCGAGAGCGAGAAACATGTCGAAATATGTTTAGAACATGTCCAGAGCCAACTACTATAATGGTATTTATTGCTATATCAACGATGATAGAAGACTCAGGAGGGATTTTTTTATGATACATAAACCATTTGTCAGAGTAGTCAGCATGCTGCTCGCAGTGGTGCTGCTTATATCGATTTATCCTGTATATCCAAGCAGGTCGGGGCAGCAAATATTCGCTCAGGAATCAGCTGACACAGAGGTGGAAGAGCCTACAGTAACAAGCTCCTCCTACGATCTGGAGTCTTTGGCTGTTGCCGGAGCTGCTGATAAGTTCTCCGATTATGGATGGGAGAAAATAGAATCGAACATTAAGCCTAGCCCGCGTATGGGGGCTGCTATGGCATTTGATGAAAAGAACGGAAAGGTCATTATGTTCGGGGGAGAAGGCACTTCCGGGCTGCTGAAGGATAACTTCCTGTGGGACGGTGAAACCAAGCAATGGCAAAAGCTCGCTGACTCGAGTGTCCCAAGTGGCCTTGTTGCCCGCAAAGGAGCGGCAATAACCTTTGATCCTAACCTAGAGCGCATCGTGATGTTCGGAGGCGAGGGTGCTTCAGGCGTCTTGAACGATCTTTGGGTGTGGCATGGTGAGGTATTGCAGTGGAAACCATTGCTAATCCCAGCTCCATCGGCACGTGCTGGCGCTCAGTTTGCCTATGATGGACAAAACTTGGTGCTATTCGGCGGTTATACGCTGTCTGGTTCTACTAAAAATAGATTAGCGGATACTTGGATTTTTAACGGAACGAGCTGGGAACAGCGGACTCCAGCCCAAAGCCCTCCAGCCACTTATTCGGGCTCGATGGCTTATGACGGGCAGCATGCCGTGCTTTATGGCGGTAATATTGGTGATGAAATTCGCGGAACAGCCTATCAAATCAGTTCGAATACGTTATGGGCATGGGACGGAACGACATGGAATGACAGCGCTCCAAAGGTTGAAGCGCAGGACTGGGGCCGCTGGGGACAAGCGATGGCCTACGATGGACGGAGAGTCGTCTTCTATGGTGGAGAGTTCGATTGGATTAACCCGAGCAATAGTGCGGTTACGCCAAACAAAAAACGCCCTATTGCAAATTCGCAGGATGATCAAGGGAAGAAGGCTGCTTTCGGCTGGGACGGGAGCGCTTGGTCGGTATGGTCTGGCAGGAGCAAAGGACCGGGCGGCGGCATAGAAGGCGGTCCAGGCTCAGGCAGCTTTATGAGCATGGCGTATGATGGCTATAACTTTGTCGTATTCGGCGGAAACCATGAATGGGGAGGACTAACGAATGAGACGTTTACATTCGGCAATCCTTTGCCTACCTTGCCGATCGTGAGCATAACGGGTTCACCAACGATATTGATGGACAAGAACAACAAAGCGAATGATCTAGCAAGGTTCTCTGCTAATGTGAAAGGCAAGGCGCTCAGCGAAATTGGGATTGAATACCGTGAAGCGGGTCAAACCACATGGCAGAAGAAGGCGCATTTGTCGGCTGAGGCTGGTGCGGTCACCGTTGATCTTAACGGCTTGAAGTGGCAGGTCGACTACGAAGCACGCGTGTATGCGACAAATGTTGTGGGGACGGCATACAGCGCAGTTTCAACGTTCAAGTTTTTTGAGGACCCGGCTATGGTGGTTCCAGACCTGCGTTATGACCGAGCTTCACCATCGGTGCTGCATACGAAGGATAAGAAGAGGCTGGTTGTCGTCGGAGAGGGCATCACCAATTTGTGGAGAAAGCCAGCTTCTAATATTCATTATTCACTTAAAAGCCAAGGCGGACAGTTGTATCCGTTGACGCCAAACGTTCGCAATAATCAGGAGCTAGAGCTGACTTGGACGGATGAATTGCCGGATGGCAAATATGATTTGGAACTAAATCACGATTTTTACGATGATTTTGTTCTCTCAAGCGCTTTGCTTATTACTTCAACCGGCGTATATGAGCCGCGCGATTATAATGAAATTATCATTCCTAGTACAGATTCGGACAATGAAGATATTAGTCAAATGGCTATTAGAGGACCGTTCACGGAGAATCCCTCGGAGCTTGGTATATTTAAGCTAAACAACATGAATCAAGTGGTCATGCTGAATGAATATATTAAATTTAAAGGAACGAGCCTGACGATTGATAAGACGGGTGTAGATACGTATGTAACGGGTGTCGGACGGCTTTATGTTGAAAAAGCTGGCATTATGTATACGCTGTTCCTTGGCTCCTTTGAGTTTAATTCAGCCGAGTTCGTTATCGAGCTTGCTGGTGATATGCAATCTGATTATTTGAGCTTGAATTTGCCGATTACATTGAAGAAAATTACTTTTATAGCTGGCGGGGTAAGGCTCGGCGGGGATATTAAAGTAGATTTCAGTGCAGGAACGACCAAAATTAAAGGTGAATCGGAGATTGAAGCGTTAGAGTTCAAGCGCGAACGGTTCGATTTTGCTGGTAAATTCAGTATTGCAGGCGAGTTWGAGGCAGGTCCGCTCGAGGGTGCTGAGCTAAACTTCCGGCTTGATACACGCATTCCGCTCTATGGTGCGGGAGGATCCTTCGATTTGCGCAAGCAGAAGGTTGGATTTGAAGCAGATATTCAGTTCAAACGCGGGAAGCTTGATGCGCTTAGCTTTGGCGTTCGCCGTAAAATCAAGCTTGGCTCGACGGGGGCACAGCTCACTCGTCTTGGCGGCGGGTTTTCAAATCTAGCGAGCCAGAGCGAAGTACCGTTTACGTTGAAAGCGTTTGGCGGTGCATCAGATGTCATTGCGCCTGAGATCAAAGGCTACAATATGGTGAACGGCAACAATTTGAGCGTAGGATTATCGCGTTATCATTTTGAAGCATCCGGAGAGCTGGCTGTTTACTGGGTTCCGGTTGCGAATTTGGATTTTCTGACGATTTGGAATGCAGCGGGCTTTAAAGAGTACAGCAGTGCAGGCTTCCGATTGGATGCGAACTTGAATCTGGTAGACGTTGTGGTCGGTCAGCTGTTCGCGCAATATTTTGCGAAAAGCGGTTACGCAGGTTTTGTTAGTGCACGCATAAAAATACCGAACTGGGTGTCAGTTATCGGCGGCAAAAGCTTTGGCGGCATTGATGTCGGCGTAAACAATCGTGAGATCTTTGGATCGGTTGGTTCAGGCTGGTTCGGTGGTTCTGCCAAATATATGTTTGCTCCGAACAGCTTCGACTTCAGCCTTGGCGCGAGCAAGGATATGAAGAGAGAAATTGAGAGAATGAAAAGAAATATGGTTAAGCCGCCGAGCGCTCGCTCGATGCCATTGCTAAGCAGCAGTGCTTTGCTGTTCACAAGCGCATTCGCGGATACTTCTTTTACACCACTTACGAATCCTTTGCTCACAGAGGATAAAGGTTACATGCTGAAGCTTCAGAAGGATGTGCTGCAGCAGGGTGAGATAGGCGTAGATACGGCTGCAAGCGGACGTATTTTATTGGGACAGTTTACGGCTGCATTGCGTGAGAATTCACCGCAAGCCAGCTTTACGAAGCAGGATCAGATTCAATACACATTGCAGGCAGATCATAGCTTCAAAGCGCTGCTAGTGCTGGATGGCAAGCAGGAAGACCTTTCGATCATTCGTCCGGATGAAAGCGTGGCATCGCTCAAGTTCCCTGAGACGGAAAAGGCGGGTAATGGTGCTATTTCTGCCGTATATCGTGAAGAAGAGGATAAAACGTATATTCGTTTACAACTAACCGCGAATGAAGATTGGAAGCTGGTTGCATCGCACTCTTTGCAAGTGGAGTTGTACGAGCTTACATTCCTAAATGAATCGCTCAGTCTTACTGAGCTGGCAGCACGATGGGCTGCTGCACCTGAATTGAAGCTAACAGCAATAGATATGATGGAGCGCGGTTTGAAGCTGGTAGAGCTTGACCAGCCTAAAGGCGCTGTGAAATTGTACAAGCCAGATGGCCGTGAATATGGTCTGGAATCGGATTCGCTTAAATCAGGCTGGAATCATTTTGTCGATCCACTAAGCGGCAAGCTTTATCTGTTGATCGATGTAGCTCAGCCGGGCGAATGGCTGCTTGAAGCAGGACAGAAAACGCCGGCTAAGGTATTTGCTCTTGGAGAGCATACCACGATTGGGGAGCTGAAAGACTGGATAACAAGCAGTGAGCTTCGTACTGAAGTCAACCTAAAAAGCGGTCAGACTTTGCTTGAAATCGATCAGGCGGATGAGTCTGCGGTACTGTATCGCCCAGATGGCTCGCTATATCCGCTGCAAACGGATCGCAGCGAATCAAACTGGAATGCATATTATGAGGCTGATAAACAAAAATGGACGATTTTGGTGCAAGCGGAGGAAGCGGAAGCGGGTCTTTGGACCGTTCGCGGCAAACAATTCGTGACCATACGTGCCTTCCGCAGTGATGAGCAATACGACAGCTTAATTCCGTTTTTCTCAAATGGAACAGCAGAGTATACGACGAGTTTACAAATCGATAAGCCAGGCCGATATATGTTTATGTTAACGGGTGGTTCTCGCAATACCCAAATTATTGCACCGGATAACAAAGCCATTCCGGTTGTTTTTGAAGAAGAGAATGCCAAAAATTACAATGCGGTGCTGCAAGCAGCAGCTGCAGAGGAAGATGAGGAAGCCGATAAATACGGCGATATGACATTTACCTCGAATCTGCCTTTTGTTGCAGATGCGGATATGCTTTATGTCGCTGCTGATATTGAACAAACAGGAAAATGGGAAATTCGCTCCTCCCTGCCTATTCAAGCAAGCATGTATGAGCTCGATCCTGTAACTGAAATTAGCGAATTTAGTGCAGTTCCAGAGACAGAAGGCACGAATCGCTTCAAAGTAAAATGGAACGTGGACCATGCCAAGCAGGGAACCAAAGTAAGCTTAATGGTAACCGATCAGTCCAATAAGGCAATCGGACCGGTTATTTTGAAGGATCTTCCTGCATCAGGCATTCAAACGATTGACATTCCGGATGAATTTATGCCGGGTCAATACTGGTTGTCTATGGTGGCTGAAGGTGATGAAATTGCACCGCTGTTTGCGGTAACGTCTGAGCCTGTACAGCTGATTGCTGAAGTCATGCTGCCTCAGCCGAAGCAACTTGCGATTACTTCAACTGGAAACGGCGAGCTTACGCTGCGTTTTCCTTCCATTAAGGCCGAGGGACTAGAATATTACCAGTTGACGGTCAGCTATAAGGATGATGAAGGGAAAACTGTAACGGATACATTCGGAGCAGATCCTATGGCCGGAGATTGGCAGGACGTCATTATATCCGGGTACAAGCCGGAGCACAGCTACACCATCAATGCGATGGCGGTTGGCGAGCAAAATGGCAAAGTTGTTGTTAGTCCAGTGTCAGCTAATGTGGAGGCGTTTTTGCCTAATCCGAAGCGGGCAAAGCTTAATGTTGCTTTTAATACTTTTGGTGCTAAGCAGAAAACAAGCACCTACAAAAGTTATGATGAGCAAGAGGAGATTATGGTTAACACAGCTGCGGAAAAGGTTAGTGTAGAGCTGACTAGTGATCAAGCAGCAAAGGTTAATCTTTACGTAAACGGGGAATTGTTGCAATCCAAGGATACCGAAGCTAATACGGTCGCTTCGTTCAATCTGAATGAATTGCTTCTAGGCAAAGAAACGAATAAGCCACTGCCGCTTGAGCAGCTTGATTATACGATTGAAATTGAAGCGATTAACGAGCGCGGCGATTACAGCTCCGATTATAGGAAATTGTACGTAGACCGTACGGAGCCATTCTTGTATGTAGCGGGCAAGCAGAACGAGGACCTTGTTCGTGAGCCTCTCAATGGGCAGGTCGTATATGGCAGCCGTATACCTATGGTTGGTCAAACGGAAATAGGCGCTTTGCTGACCGTTGATGGACGAGCTGTTCCAGTGAACGCAGAAGGAAAATTTAATTATTTTGCTCCAATTGTGTGGGATGAAGCTGGCCTTCATACTGTAATCGTCGAAGTGGAAGATGAAGTCGGCAATCGAGTCGAATATCGATTTGATGTTGTGCAGGGAACAGAGACCGAGGAGCAGTCCAAGGTGAAGCCTTCTGATCTAGCGGCGCTAGAGCTGGACAAGGGTGTTCTATCACAGCCTTTCCATCCGGATATGACGGGCAAATATGAGACGGTAATAGAAGAAGGCAAGGTTCGATTATATGCTGTAGCTGCTGCAATAGATTCTGTTGTAACAGTGAACAATGTGCCGTTGAACGTACAGGGCTACGCAGAGCTTGATGCTCCGAATGGCAATGGCGTAACTACAGCGCAGGTGAAGGTATCGGGAGCAGATACAAGTGAAAAGACATACGTGATTGAATTGAGAAGCAAGCCGTCGGAGGTTGCTGTTCTGAAGAGCCTCACGATGCGGGCAGGCACAGAGGAACTGCTGACAGAACCAGCATTCAATGGTGCTGATACCACTTATAACGTGTATGTCGAAAATAATACGAATGCGGTAAGCGTTGCGGCTGAGGCTTATAAGCAAGAGTCTACGATTCGTGTAAATGGCGAGCAGATTGGCGAAGCTGGGATTTCTGTGCCAGTGCAGGTGGGAGAGACCCATGTGGCCATACAGGTTATCGCGCCAAATGGACAAGAGAATAAAACCTATAACGTTAAGGTTATTCGTGCGAAGGACAGCAATGCACAATTGAAAGAGCTAACGGTAAGCGGAGGAGTGCTAACGAGAGATTTTGCAGAAAATGAGATGGAATACCAGATCATAGCGCCTTCCGATTCTGCGGCTCTTAGCATCGCTGTAGAAGCAGCTAGTCCGAGTGCAGTCATTCGTATAGCAAATGGTGGAATTGAGCTCGGCAGCGGAGGAACGCATATGGTTCCTTTGCGCAGCGGAATTCAACCTGTTCAACTGGATGTAACAGCAGAGGATGGTACTGTTGCGACTTACAAGCTCGCTGTTATCAAACAGTCTGCTTCTGCAGCAACAGCGCCATCTTTAACAGAGCTATCTCTCTCTGGATTAGACTTGCTGCCGGAATTCTCTGCGAGTAGGCTCAGCTATAAGCTGAAGTCAGAGATCGAAGACGCGAATGTGACTGTGCTTGCCAACACCTCAAGTTCTGATGCTATTCTGACCATAAATGGTAGGCCGGTTGAAAAAGGCGTGCATCAGACTGTAAGTTTAAAGGTGGGTACAAATCTAATTGTGATTGGAGTCGAGTCTGCTGACCGCAGCAGCTCAAGGCAATATTCGATTGAAATCGTTCGGAAACCAACGTATGCAACGCCGGATCGATTAGCGACTGTCGCATCTGGGGATTCAAATGCTGCAATAGCAAATGTAACCATTACTAGAACGGTTGCTAGAGATGGCAGCAAAATAGATACGGTTAATATTCCGCTTGCTAAGGCGGAGGAAATTGTTGCACAGATGAAATTGCAGAAGCAGAATGCGGCTCGCATCGTTATTACGAATCTACTTAATAATCCGAGCGATGAGATTAAGCTGAATGTTCCATCAAAAGCTGTTGCCGCATTAGCCGAGAGCGGAATTAGTCTTATCATCTCAACGCCAACAGCAGAATTGACGTTATCGCCAGAGACGATTCGTCATATCAAGGAAGCGGGTATTGAGCTTTATCTCCGCTTTGTACCGATTCGCGATCAAGCGAAGCAACAGCAAATTCATGACAGGCTGCTTGGCGAAGAGAAGCTTAAGAAGCAGTTGGGCGGTAGGGATGCTGAACTGCTAGGCCAGCCTACTGCAATTGAAACGAATTATAAGGATAGTGTTACTCGCATTGTACTGCCGATAGCTGGTCTTGAGATTGCAAAGGACAGTGCAGCTGCGAAGGAGCTTGAGGCTCAATTAGCGGTTTACATTGAGCACAGCGATGGAGAAAAGGTGCTCCAGGCAGGAACACTGCAATATGATACAAAAGGAATCGTGAACGGTATGGCATTTGATGTTGCTAAATTCAGCAATTTTGCTGTCGTTCGGCTTACGAAGGACAAACTTTATGAGCCTTATGTAACGGGGTATCCGGATGGAACCTTCCGTCCAAGTAAAACGATTACTCGTGCGGAGCTTGCAGTCATACTTGCCAAAGAGCTTAAGAAAAACGCCAGCCTGCTGGAAGAAACGGTGCCTAATCCTAATGAAACAGAGCTGACAGAGTTTAGCGATGTCGTCTCCGATCACTGGGCAAAAGAAGCGATTACGCTGTTGAAAAATCATGGTATTATGAATGGAGACGAGCAAGGCAAATTTAGACCGGGCGACGGAGTCTCTCGTTCAGAGATAGCGGTTATCGCGGCTCGTTGGAACAAGCTGTCTCTAAGCGGTACTGCTAAGGCGGATTTTACAGACTTAACGGGACACTGGGCAACAAATGAAGTTGCTGCTGTTGCAGAGGCAGGGTTTATGAAGGGATATCCGGATCATACCTTCCGTCCGAATGGTTTGCTGCTTCGCGGAGAAGCGGTTCGTGTACTCAACGAAATCTTCAACCGTCCAGTGCCGCAGGAAACTGTCAGCTCTAGCTGGCCGGATGTCGCGCCAAAACACTGGGCTATGTTAGATATTGAAGCCGCTTCTAGATATGTGCAGAAGCTGCCAGATGGACAAGTTCGAGTCGTAAAAACGAAGTAAAACTAGGTCATACCGATAGCAGAAGGCTCACTGAAAAATAACAACGGAAGGAGGAGGGCATGGATCAATGCTAAAGGTAATATTAGTGGATGATGAGGAGCCGGCATTGATACATTTGGAACGATTGCTGAGGGCAGATGGCCGGGTTCAAGTTGTGGGCAAGTATACCTCTGCTATGGAGGGACTTGACCACCTTGCTCGCAGTTATGCCGATATCGCGTTTCTTGATATCGGCATGCCCGAGATGAACGGCCTTGAAGCAGCTGAACGTATACAGGAGTTGTACCCTGCAATACGAATCGTTTATGTAACCGCCTATTCAGCGTATGCTGTTGAAGCATTTGAGCTGCATGCGCTGGATTATTTATTGAAGCCGGTCGATTCTGCAAGAATTGGAAAAACGATAGATCGTATTGAGGAATATGCGAAGCTTTTGAACAATCAAGCACAAAGCTTCGAGGCTCTAGCAGAACGAAATGAGCTTTCAGTGCGATGCTTTAAACGGCTTGAGCTTGTAGGCGGGGCTGCTTTAAACGGCAAGGTGAAGTGGCGAACGAAAAAGGCGCAGGAGCTCTTTGCTTATTTCCTTCATTTGGAGGGTGCTTGGGTTACGAGAGAGCGGCTTATTGAAACGCTTTGGCGAGAGTATGAGCTGGACAAGGCGGTTACCTATCTTCATCATTCCGTTTCACGTATTAGATGGCTACTGCGTGAGTGGGGAGTTTCTTTCACAGTTGAGTATCAAGGTGAGAGCTACCGACTCCCGTATGCTGCCATTCGTACCGATGTAGCTGAGTTTGAGGAGACAGTAGCTGAGCTCCCATATCAGTTTCAGGATAATTGGAGTCGGTATGAACATGCGATTTCTCTTTATAAAGGCGATTATTTGGAGGATCATAATTATGCGTGGGCAGAGACCAAAAGAATAAATTTGCAGCATCGTTATTTTCGGCTGGTTAGCAGTATGGCAAGATATGAGCTGGAGGAAGGCCGTGCTCAGTCGGCTATCCAGAGACTGACGACTGCTCAGATCAGCTTCCCATACTCAGATGAAATTTGCAGATTGCTTCTTGCAGGTTATGCTCAGATAAGGGATACGGAATCGCTTAACCGCTGCTACGAAACCTATGCGCAATTATTATTGCAGGAGCTAGGAGTCATTCCTGAGAGGCAAACGACGGATTTATATCATCAATTATCCCAGTAAGACGTGAATTTAGGCAAGGAGGCAACGATGGGATGAGAAAGCAATGGTGGACGATAGTTGTATTTTTCCTTATCGTTGTAGCTTTTCCAGTAAACGAGTTTTTTTATAATCAATCCATTGAGAAGAGTGCACCTCATTCAAGCGCTGGCACGTTGGATTTGCGGGAATGGAATTTCGAATCAGAAGGACTTGTCGCGCTGAATGGTCAATGGGAATTTTATCGTGGACAGCTGCTGCTGCCAGAGCAATTCGCAGATCCAGCTATTTCTCCTTATAAGAGGCCTGAACTAACAGGCCTCTTTCCTGTGCCAGCGGAGTGGAACAGCTATATAGCGGAGGACGGCAACCCGCAGGGAGCGGGATTCGGTACTTATAGGCTGAGAGTGGAGTTAAACAACACAGCAGAAACGCATTACGGAATACGAACGACAAATATCCGCATGGCTAACCGGATATTTATAAATGGACAGGAAGTGGGAGCAAGCGGAGTACCGGGAGTCTCAGATAAAGAAGATATCGCATCGAATATCCCCTATGTTGGATTTGTATCCGTAGATAGATCCTATGTTGAAATTATCGTACAAGTATCCAATTTCAACTATGCTTCGGGCGGCATCATCTATCCGATTTGGTTTGGCTATGAGGCTGATATTCGCAAGAGCCGCGACATCGCGTTGTTTGGTGAATTTATGAACATCAGCGGGTTTGCATTGTTTTCTATGTTTTTCCTTCTTTTGTTCTACATGCGCAGAAAAGAGCGCTCGTTGCTTTATTTGGCTTTATTTTGCTTAGCTCTGCTGCTCTATGTATGTACTCATGGCGAGAAGCTGATTGCACTGGTCTTGCCTCAGCTTAGCTACGATTGGATCATGAAGCTGCAGAACATATCATCAGCATTCGGTTATTATTTTTTATTGCAATATGTGAACGTGTCGGTACCAAGAGCTGTTAACAAGTTTGTGTGGCGGGCAAGCAATATTGCATCGATTATAGTCATTGTTGCAGCATTCATGCTGCCGACGATGCTTTATTCACAGTGGTTTTTGAAGGGAATAGGCCTTTCAGTATTTACTTTCGGAGTTGTGCTTTACACCCTTGTCAAAGGTGTTATGCGCCGATCGCGGGACGCCTATTTTTTGCTTTTGAGTGGGATAACCATTTTGGTATTTATAATCGTCAGTGTCATGCAAGTATTTGGTCTATTGGAAAATCATTTTTTCATCTCGTTTGAGCTGCTTATCTTAGTCATTGTTCAAGTAATCATGCTTGCTCGGCGTTTCTCTCACACCTTTAATGAGGTGGAAGAACTCTCTCGCAAGCTGTTGACCTTGGATGAATTAAAGGATGAATTTATGGCGAATACGTCGCATGAGCTTCGAACGCCGCTGCATGGTATTGTAAATATCGCAGAATCCTTGCTTGAGGGTGTAGCGGGGACGCCAAACACCGATCAGGCAAGACAGCTTTCTATGATTGTATCGACAGGTAGAAGATTGAATTATCTGATTCATGATATTTTAGATTTTTCCACCTTGCGAAACGGACAGCTTACACTGAATCGGCAAGCTGTTGATTTATCAGCAGCAGCGCAATCCGTAGTCGAGGTCATTGGGCATTTAGCCGATAAAAAAGGGGTAAGCCTGACGCAGGAATGGCCGAAGCAGATGCCGCTGCTCGATACTGATGAGGAGCGTCTGCGCCAAATTTTATTTAATTTGCTTGGCAATGCGGTGAAATTTACGCATCAGGGTGAAATTCGGATCTATGCGGAAGTTGTGGATTCATGGGTGAAAATCAGCGTTACAGATACTGGAATCGGCATCGCGGCGGATCGTTTAGACGACATTTTCAAGGCGTTTAATAGCGTTTCCACTGTGGATCTACAATCGGGCTATAGTGGCACCGGTATCGGGTTGAACATTACGAAGAGACTTGTAGAACTTAATGGCGGGCATATCGAAGCAAATTCACAGCTAGGTATGGGTTCAACGTTTTCGTTTACACTTCCTTCAGCTGCGCTGTCTGCTATTTCTGAGGTTGCTGCTGGTAAAAGCGGAATAGCAACGATTCAACCAGCATTAGCGCTCAATAAAACATTTCAAGCAGCGATGAATGGGAATGAAGTGATAGAAGATACACATTCATTCACTGTGTTAGTAGTAGATGATGATCCCGTAAACCTGCAAGTATTAATAAATGTATTGTCTATGGAAAATTATACAGTCATTGCGGTTGACAGCGGCGCTGAAGCGCTGGAGGTACTGTCCAGCGAGCGGCGGATTGATCTCGTGATAACAGACTGGATGATGCCAGCGATGTCTGGACTAGAGCTTTGCCGTAGGATCAGGGAACGATACTCGTTGTCTGAACTGCCTGTACTTATGCTGACCGCAAGAAAATTGGCAGGCGATATTCAAACGGGCTTTAGTGCTGGAATCAATGATTTTTTAACAAAACCTGTTGACGGTATTGTACTGCGTGCTCGTGTACGAACTTTGCTTGAGCTTAGACAGTCTGTTCAAGCGGCTATTCGATCGGAACTGGCTTTTCTGCAGGCACAAATTAAACCTCATTTTTTGTACAACGCACTCAATACGATTATTTCGATATGTCCTGATGATCCGGATAAGGCTACGGAATTGTTATTGAATTTAAGCCGATATTTACGCAGCAGCTTCGATTTCCAGAATCGTCAGCAGATCGTCAGCTTGGAGAAGGAGCTTGAGCTTGTTCAGTCTTATGTCAAATTAGAGCAAGCTCGGTTTGGCAAACGATTGAATGTTGTATATGAGGTGGACAAACAGCTGCGAGGATTTATTCCGCCGCTCAGCATTCAGCCGATTGTAGAAAATGCAGTTAGACATGGTGTCATGCAAAAGGCTGCTGGGGGCAAGATCGTATTGCGTATTCAAGAGGCAGAGGAGAAGCTAATTATTTCAGTTTCGGATAATGGAGTTGGCATCAAGCAAAGTGATCTTAGTACGCTATTGCTTGGGCAACGGCAGTTGTCAGGCGTTGGCTTAACCAATATTCACCGCAGGCTGCTCTCTTTGTACGGAAATGGTCTTGGTATTTCAAGCGAAGCAGGAGAAGGAACGACGGTGACCTTTGAGGTTCCGCAGATACAAATAGATATGAGCAAGACTTCGTAAAGTTTGAATGAATCGATAAGAGAGAAGCGCTTAGGTGAGTTAGAGTTTGAACCTAAGTGCTTTTTTTTCTTGAAAAAAACTGCTTGGAGAAAACATCATTTTATTGATTGATTCTGTATGAAATAAAACGTCATTTTATGTCGAAAAAAAGAGGATTTTATTMTATATTGTCGAATATMAAATTAGTTATAACACTGACATTTTTTGGTGAAAGGAAGGTTGGGAGGAAATTTCAACTGGATAGCATTTCATAGAAACGAATCGGAAGTTGAGTTCATTTACTAGAAAGGAGAATGCTAGATATTTTTTAGTTGAGTAGCAGCTGTATCAAAAGACACATCTTGTAAAATTCTAATTTGGAGTTGAATTTATGTATAAGCGTATTCGTTTTTTTCGCGCTCCCTTACTTCTTAGTTTTCTCGTTGTATTTTCTCAAATCGTATGGTTCTCATCAACAACATATGGAGCCGGATCGAGCTGGGATACATTAAATAATCCTATCAACAATACGAGCAACCAGTTTTTAGGAATGGGCTATGGTAACGGCGTTTATGTTGCAGTAGGAAGTAACGGTCTGATTGCTACATCTTCGGATGCTGCAAAGTGGACAACAAT
>NZ_JBFTSN010000019.1:0-44819 GCF_056400045.1 Paenibacillus sp. 01L418 | reverse complement strand
GGATCCTATGTCCGTTAAAACTTCAATATACGGATATTTCGCCAAATAGAGGAACCTATGTCCGTAAGGAGAGACGACCTGACCATTATCGAAGGTAAAAACTCCTATGATACTAATGAGGTCAACCTAACCTCTATCCAGTTACAGGCTAGCTATTCGGAAGATAAATGAATACACTCTGCCACGCTATGTCTATCAATTGTATATATTTGCCTATAGCGAAACTGTCCCTATATAATGATATGAAAATAATTACAGAAGGTGGTTGTTGCGTGAATCAACTGCGGGGCATTATTTTGGAAGGATTTTCGAATGCGGGTAAAACATCGGTATTGAAGTCGTTAAAGCTAATGCAAGCGCAGGACGAATCAGCTGAGCGAAGTGTTATCGTTTTAAGCGAGCATTATTCACAGGTGCTGCACAACGTACGTGGTCAGTTTATAACATCAAGTCACGAAGAGCATCTCCAATTGTTGAGTGAAAGAGTTGCTATGCTGAGGCAATTAGAAGAATGGTCAACTAAGCTAGGGAGAGCTTCACGCGGCTCGCGAGGTGTATTCTTTATACTAGAAAGGTTTCATTTAAATCATAGAGTCGCCTATTCTGATAAAACAAATAATGAAATTGAAGCTATCGAAAAGGAACTCTTACACTTTGGGGCAAAATGTGCATTATTAACGATATCACCGGAAATAGCTGAACTAAGAATTCAAAGCCGCACGCCTGATGAATGGTCGAATAAGAGTAGTGAAGAAATTAAAGCAGCAGCAGATGAACTGGTAGCAACTCAATTGAAACTGCGAAAAGCAGCAGCAAACTCAGTCATTCCTACTCTAGAAATCAACACCGATAACAAAGCTTGGGACACTTACGCAAAAGAAATCATTCGTTTGTTGGACTAGTATATTCCTCCAGTAATTAATGAGCATCACAAGCCAATTGTCAGAGCTGTGCTTCAACTCCCTGCATCATAAGCAAATTGTCAGAGTTGTACTTCAACTCCCAGCACCATAAGAGCATGGTCAGTGTTACACTCCAACTCCCTGAACCTAAGTGGACGGCAGGGTTGTAATTCAACGTTCTGCAACAGAAGCAGATAGACAAAGTTGTACTTCAACTTCCTGCACCCTAAGCTCATCAGCAGTATCGTAACCCAACTCCAACTCCCGCGTCTTATGTACATTGTCAACATTCCACTCTTTTTCCCTGCACTTAAGCAACTTTCCACTCCAACACCCAGCACCTTATACGCATCATAAAAGAAATAAAAACCGGCGCTTGCCTCATTAAAGAGGCAAGCGCCGGTTTGGAAAAACAATATTATTTAACAGCTGCTTCGTAACGTTTGCCAACTTCATCCCAGTTAACTACGTTCCAGAACGCTGCGATGTAATCAGGGCGTTTGTTTTGGTAGTTCAGGTAGTAAGCGTGCTCCCATACATCAAGACCTAGGATTGGCGTTTCGCCTTCCATGATCGGGCTGTCTTGGTTTGGCAAGCTGTATACTTTCAATTTGCCGTTTGCAACTGCTAGGAATGCCCAGCCGCTGCCGAAACGTGTTGTTGCTGCTTTTGCGAAGTCAGCTTTGAAAGCTTCAAAGCCGYCTAGCTCGCTTTCAATTGCTGCTGCAAGAGCGCCAGTAGGTGCTCCGCCAGCGTTTGGAGCGATTGTTTCCCAGAACAAGCTGTGGTTAGCATGTCCGCCGCCGTTGTTGCGAACAGCAGTACGGATTGCTTCAGGAACGCTTGCAAGATCGGAGATCAAATCTTCGATTGATTTGCTTTGCAATTCTGGAGCGGACTCCAAAGCAGCGTTAAGGTTAGTCACGTAAGCGTTATGGTGACGGCCGTGGTGAATTTCCATTGTAGTCGCATCGATATGCGGCTCAAGTGCGTTGTGCGCGTACGGCAAAGCAGGTAGTTGATGTGCCATTTTTTACAGCCTCCTAATTATATGTAGTTATCCAAGTCCATTATCCCTTATCCGATTGAATAAATCAACATTATTGTTTCAAAAGTCGAATGGGCTAAAACGATCAAACATAACCTAAAATAGGGTATCTCGACGCTAGCTAAAATATACAGATTAGGAAGATAGAACTGCATTTATAGAGAAATAAATGGATTAAATTGTTGTAAGCGCTTAATATTAAGCGTTTACACGAGATAATTGATGATTTCTTTACTTTTTTTAAGGAATATTAAAGATTGAAGCAGGATTTCGTTTAATTTTGTCGTAATATATTTTAAATGCAATACTATGACATGGTATAGAAGGTGTAATTTTAATGAATGTTCGTTCCTTCCAGTTGTCCGATTACCGATCAATTACAGCACTGCTTGAAGAGGTTCTAACAGAAGAGTGCTACGAACAAACGATGGAAGCTTTTGCCCGCCAGTTGTCATGGGATAGTGATTTAGTATTAGTCGCTGTCGAAAATTCCGAAATTGTGGGCATGATTATCGGTACGATTGATAATAACAAAGGTTATTATTATCGAATTGCTGTATCTCCTCTCCACCAACGGAAAGGAATCGGTAAAACGCTTATCCAGGCATTGCGCCAGCGCTTCGAACAGCGCCGTGTCACAAAGATACTAATTACCGCGGACGAGCACAACGAGCCAGTTTTACCGCTGTACGAGTCGATGGGGTATGTAGCCAACGATTTTATCAGATCTTTTCAGAAATTGAGCATTGTAGCTGGTTAACGCGAACTTTACTGCATGTAAGTTGTACGCAGGGCATATCTGCATCGCCATTGCTTTTGGCGGTCAGATATGCTTTTCTTATTACTATATACATTTATGAGGAGAACGGGATGGAACCATATCGGCACTGTGTCATCAAAAGCTTCAAACATAACGGTCACATTCACCGTATATGGCAACAGAATTGGCTTGTGCCTGATGAGCTGCTTGACGAGCAGCATAAAGCGGAATCCATTAAGGTGCTCATAAACCGTCAAACGCCGATTCAAGAGTCTGATGGTAAGATATGGATCAGCCGCGTCCCAGCAGTCTCCTTTTTTATACCGGGGCAGTGGTTCAATGTTGTGGCTCTGCTAGAGGACGGAGGCGTCCGCTATTATTGCAATATTGCCTCACCGCTGTACATTCAGGGTGATGTGCTTACCTATATCGATTACGATTTGGACGTTATTCGTACAGTTGATGGTGGAAGAACAGTCGTCGATCAAGACGAATATGAGATGCACAAAGCGGCTTACCACTATCCGAAAATGGTCGAAGAAAAGGTGCATGAGGGTCTTGATGCGCTTTTGAAGCGGATGGATCAAGGGCAATCGCCTTTTCAGGATCAGCTCGTGCTGAAGTATTATCAGGATTGGCTGAAACGAAGTGAAGAGGTGGAACAATGAGCCTTGAGGACCAGAATCGCAAGCCAAGTAATGAAAAAGCAGGAATCAGTGTAGATGCGGGATTATCTGCCCATACTGTTGCAAGCAATCGCTCCAATTGGCTCGCAGAACTGCTTGATTGGTCGAAAACATTGGTTGTTGCATTTGCTGTGGTGCTGCTTCTGCATTTTTTTGTATTTAACCTCTCGAAGGTAGAAGGTCATTCGATGGAGCCGACGTTAACGGAGCATGAGTGGCTGTTTGTTAATAAATTTGTATACCTGGTCGGCAAGCCTAAGGTTGGTGATGTCGTTATTTTGAAGGAACCGGATATGGGGGAAGACGAGGAAAAGTTTCTTGTAAAAAGGATCGTTGGGGTTTCCGGTGATCGTATTGAAATCCATAATAAACAATTGTACCGTAACGGCGAGCTAGTGGACGAGCCTTACACGGATTCATTAATAGAAGATATGAGCTACGGGCCAGAAGTAATAAGTGAAGGAAACTATTTTGTAATGGGGGATAATCGACATGCTAGGGCGAGCTTGGACAGCCGGACGTTTCACGCTGTGCCAGAAGAGCTTATTCGCGGCAGAGCCGATTATATTTTATGGCCTTACAAAAAGATAAGAGCGCTTTAATCACTTTGTGTGTGAAAAGCTGCTGCTTACGAAGTAGGTTTGCATTCGCAAACCTTTAGGAGGGATTCTTATGAAGGACGTTATGATCTATACGGACGGTGCATGCTCCGGTAATCCGGGGCCGGGCGGCTGGGGAGCAGTGCTGTTTTTTGGCGTTCATCAGAAAGAAATTTCAGGTGGAGAGAAACACTCGACGAACAATCGTATGGAAATCCAAGCAGTAATCGAAGGGTTGAAGCTGCTTAAGGAGCCCTGTAAGGTGACGGTGTATAGTGATTCAGCATATGTCGTGAATTGCTTCCAGAAAGGCTGGATAAACGGCTGGCTGCGCAACGGCTGGAAGAACAGCAAGAAGGAACCTGTTGAGAACCAAGAGCTTTGGAAAGCGCTTTGGGAGCTTATGCAGCGTCATAAAGTAGAATACGTAAAGGTAAAAGGCCATAGCGATAATGAATGGAATAATCGTTGTGACGAGCTGGCTCGTGAAGCAATTAAAAGGTTATAGATGATGACAGATAGATGGGCAAAGCTGAAGGAAGAGATGATTGCGGCGGCACCAAGCCTCGGCATCGACAAGATAGGGATCGCTTCGGCGGATCCATTCACATCATTAAAGCAAATTTTGCTTAGGCACCGCGAGCTCGGAAGAGAGTCTGGCTTCGAGGAGCCTGACATTGAGAAAAGAACGAATCCAGCGCTGTTGTTTGAAAATCCGCAGTCGATTATTGCAATAGCCATTGCCTATCCATCCAAGCTGAAGGACCCTCCTAAATCAGAGCCGGGTGCAAGGCGAGGCATTATGTCACGTTCAGCTTGGGGAGAAGATTACCATAAAGTGTTGCGTGATCGGCTTGCTAAGCTGGAAGCATGGCTAAGGGAGCGGATGCCGGATTTGCGCGTGGAAAGCATGGTCGATACCGGCGCATTGTCGGATCGCGCCGTTGCTGAGCGTGCAGGCATTGGCTGGAGCGCAAAAAACTGCGCAATTATATCGCCCGAGCTCGGCTCGTGGATTTACCTCGGTGAGATGATTACCAATGTTCCATTTGAACCGGATGAACCGATAACGGAAAGCTGCGGCAGCTGCACCAAATGTATTGACGCTTGCCCGACGGATGCACTAGTTGGACCGGGTCAATTGAATTCAAGCCGCTGCATCTCCTTTGTCACACAAACGAAAGGAATGATATCGGACGAGTTCATGCGAAAAATCGGCAATCGGCTTTATGGCTGCGATACTTGCCAGACGGTCTGCCCGATAAACCGCGGCAAAAACTGGACGCATCAACCAGAGCTGCAGCCGGATATGGAATTAGTAAAGCCGCTGCTCGTTCCGCTTCTAACGATAGGCAACAAGGAGTTTCAAGCCAGATATGGCCGAACATCCTCCGCTTGGCGGGGCAAGAAGCCGATTCAGCGCAATGCAGTAATCGCGCTCGGCAACTTTAAAGAGGCTAGTGCAGTGCCGGATTTGATCAAGGTGCTGGAGCAGGATCCTCGCCCGGTGCTCCGCGGAACAGCTGCATGGTCGCTTGCGCGAATTGGCGGCGAGCAGGCAAAGTCTGCTTTGCTTGGAGCATCAGTGAAGGAAACGGATGAGGAAGCACTGCAGGCGATTGCGAATGCCATTGCTCAATTAAGCACGATTCCAGAAGACAACTCGGAAGCAGGTGGCGCAAGTGAGTGAACGACTTTATACGRCTGAGATTGATTCGCCTATCGGGCCGATGACGTTAACGGCAACGGACAAAGGGATTTGCCACTTGGACTTTGCTCCTTACGATTCGGCTTTAGAGAAACTAGAGCAGTGGACGAAGCGGGTATTTGGGCACGGTGCCGCGGATATTACGCGGGTCGAAGCAGCCTCTCATGAACAGCTGAATGAAGCAGCAAGGCAGTTGGCGCTTTATTTTGCCGGAGAGCTTCAGCAATTCGATCTGCCTATTCAAATGTATGGCACACCGTTTCAGCAGAAGGTGTGGGCAGCTCTGCAGCAAATCCCTTATGGGGAAACGCGTACTTATAAGGATATCGCTGTGATGCTGGATCAGCCTGGAGCTATGCGTGCCGTAGGTGGAGCGAACAACCGCAACCCTGTCTCGATCATCGTGCCTTGTCATCGCGTGATTGGGGCAAGCGGCCAAATGATTGGTTATGGCGGAGGTCTTCCTATTAAAATCGCGCTGCTTGATCTGGAAAAGAGTGCGAAATAAGAGCATCAAAAATTGTCACAAAAAGGTTAAGCGGAGCGTCAGCATGTTCATTGCGAACAAGAGGTGAACATGCTATCATGGGAACATTATACACAGCAGGAGATTTGGAAAGGGTCAGGTGAAAGGTATGTCGTGGGTGAACATTGTTGTACCAATTGTTACTTTAATTGCAGGAGCTGTTGGGGGCTTTTTTGTAGGCGTATTCTATCTGCGGAAGCAGCTTGAGAAAATGCAAAATGATCCAGAAATGATTCAGAAAATGGCGAAGCAAATGGGCTACAATCTGAATAAGCAACAAATGCAAAAAGCGCAGCACATGATGAAAAACCAAAAGATGCCTCGCAGATAAAGAAAGACGCGGGGGGACCGGAAGGAGAGTTCAGAAATGGCGGGAAAGAAAGATTACGTCAATTCGAGTGTTTCGAGCAACCGGGAGCAAATTGAACATCACATAAGAGAAATATTGAAACTTGTCGGTGAAGATGTAGAGCGTGAAGGCTTGCTGGAAACACCCGCTCGTGTGACTCGAATGTATGAGGAGATTTTTGCCGGATATGAGGTTGATCCTCGTGAGGTGCTGGGCGTTACGTTCGATGAGCAGCATGAAGAGCTTGTTATTGTAAAAGATATCGTTTATTACAGTCAGTGCGAGCATCATATGGCGCCGTTTTTCGGAAAAGCGCACATTGGCTACATTCCTAGCGGCAAAATCGCTGGTCTTAGCAAGCTTGCTAGACTCGTAGAGGCGATTACTCGCCGACTGCAGGTGCAAGAGCGGATTACATCACAAATTGCGGATATCCTTACTGAGGAGCTGCAGCCGCATGGCGTCATGGTCGTCGTGGAAGGCGAGCATTTGTGCATGTGCTCACGCGGGGTGAAGAAGCCTGGCAGCATGACCGTAACGTCTGCGGTAAGAGGCGACTTCCGCAGCAATCCTGCGCTTCGCTCCGAGTTTTTGACATTATTAAAGCAATAGACGATATAAACAAGCAAAATTGCCTTCAGCGTCCTCTGGATGCTGAAGCAGCTTTGACGGTGAAATATAAGATAAGTATGAGAAAATTAATATACTTTCTTATATTTTGAAAAAGTCCGACAGTGAACCGGGGTCAGTTTAGTCCCCAGCTCCCGTGTCGGGCTTTTTTTTCTGAATAGATTAGAATGGCACCCACACAAGCTTTCGAGCTTCTTCAAATCGATCACTAACGAACGTCCAATTCACGACATTCCACCAATCTTGAATATACTCAGGCCGCTTGTTTTGATGTTTTAAATAATAGGCATGCTCCCACACATCCAAGGCTAACAAAGGCACAACATCCCATTGTGATAAATTCTGATGTTTCTCTGCGGTTAATATTTCAAGCCGGCTGCTGCGTGGACTCCAAACTAGAATCRCCCAGCCGCTGCCCTCCACCTTCGCCGCTGCCTTGCTAAATTGATTCTTAAAGGCGGAGAAGCTGCCRAAATCATTTCGGATTTGCTGGCTCAAAGCTCCTATCGGCTCACCTCCACCATAGGGTGTCATGATGCTCCAGAAAAGAGTATGTAAATAGTGGCCGGCACCGTTAAAAGCAAGCTCTCGCTCCCAATGCTTAACCAGCTCAAATTGATTCGTCTCGCGTGCGATTTTGAGCTGCAATTCCGCTTCATTTAGACCATCGACATAGGACTGATGGTGTATATCATGATGGATTCGCATCGTATGCTCATCGATATAAGGCTCGAGGGCACTGTATGCATAAGGCAGAGGAGGCAGTGTATGTCCTCCGATGGGGACTTGCTGGACAATTGCACGATGCTGATTATTGCCTGAGCTGGTTACCTTTTGTCGATAGGAGCTCATTAAGCCGATATAATAGTTGGATTCACGAATGGCGTGTGAGATGACGGATTTGGTAACATCAGAAGAAGCCGACGCGGTGCGCTCATTTAGCTGTCTGAGTTGATCGACATACGTTCTTGATTGTTCAAGAGATGTCTCTACAACCGCTTCAATCGTTTGTTCCATATAGGATGGTAAGCGTGACGGAAAAGGAAGCCATTCATCCAGCCATTGATTAGTATATTGAGCGGTATTGGAGAAAACAGGCTCCCATGCTTGGAGAAGCTGAACATACTGACGCTCCATCTCAGGCGCTGCCTGCAAAATAACAGCGATATGCTCTTTCTCTTGCAGCTTCCAATGTCTAACTAATTCCATTACGCGAACGGGCATGAGCGTTCCATAAACAAAAAGCACGACCATCGCCTCCCTTTTTCGCAACAAATGCATCTATGTTAGATGTATTCGTTGGTAAGCGGGCTTATGTCGTGCTTCATTATTATGTTCGTTCTGCTTGGAGCTGTTGATCAACTTGGCTTAGAAATAAGGCTGCTCTTTGGATATATTCGCTCGGATGAACTTGGAAAAGCAATTCGTGCTTGCCTTCGGGAACAATCCAAGAACGTGATAGAACGTTGCCTTGCCCTTCAGCAATAGCTTCTGCGGTTTGGTAAGGCGCCTTTGAATCTTCTGTGCCGTGGATGATAAATAACGGGATATCGTAAACGTTAGATAAAACCTCGCTTGCCGGAATAGATCCAAAGCTTGTACCCGTCCAAAGGGGGATCATCGATTCAATAAGCGGCAAAGAGAACTGCGGCAATGAAACAAATTGATTCAAGTTATCAAATAATGCCTCGGGGCTCGGGATGAATAGACTGTCGAGTATCATGGCATCAATTTCATCGGTCTGCAGTCCTGCTTGCAATGCCGTTCCTGCCCCCATTGAGAAGCCCCAGACGACGATGTCCTCCGCTCCGCGTGATTTTGCATAATCTACTGCAGCAAGCAGCTGTTGTGACTCCTCAAGGCCGCCAGTGGCCGGAGCTTTGTACTCCTTAGATGCATAGCCGTAGTCAAACAACAATATATTATAGTTTAAACCGTGCAGCAGCTTCGAGAGCTCATACATCGGTACCCATGATTCTTCGCGATTAGCGCCATAACCGTGGCTGAAAACAACAGTTCGAGCTGAAGGAGCCGCTTCGCTTGCATCACTCTCTGCAGGGATGAACCAGCCGCTGACCGTCGTATTTCCGCTTTTGCTAGGGAAAATGACATCCTCGTAATCTAGGCCGATAGCCGCTTGCGGATTAGAGGAGAGTGGGGCTACATAAGGATATGCAAGCATCCAAGCGACATAGCCATGAAAAATAATGACAGCAATCAAACACATTGCCGTAAGGGAAGCAATGGAAGCAACCAGCAAATGCTTGCTGCGGCTTTTGGTTTTGCGCAATTGGGACAGGTTATCCGAATCGCCAAGCGGGAAGGGATGAAGGTTTTTTGGAAATCCGCCTTCAAGTGGCAATGGTGTCATTATAGTCGTGCTCATGTCGTTGTCCTCCCTCTGTAAGTAACCGTCCATTAGACTCATCTATTCGGAACGTTGTAAGCGCTTTTCTTATCTAGTACTTTTATCGTAGTCCCATCCTATAAGCCTGTCAATTGTTGTCGAGGTAATGTTAATCATTTGTAATATTACTGTAATGTAAACAACTGTTCTTTACGATAATGGAAGCGATGAGTTATACTGAATGAGAATCGGTTTCATTGGATGAAACTTTTGGAGAGGGAGCTGTGGCTGCATGGAAGATGGAAAATCGACGGTTCGAGCAGTGGATCGGGCGCTTGATATATTGCTGTGTTTTATTTCAAAAACAGACTGGGCAATGACTGAGATTGCCGAACAGGTTGGCCTGCACAAAAGCACGGTGCACCGGATGCTCGCCACGCTCGAAGAGAAAGGCTTCATCGAGCGCGATCGCTCGACAGACCGATATCATTTGGGTTTAAAAATGTGGGAGCTGTCAGCCCATTTATCACGTTCAGATGATCAAGCAACAATTTGGCTGCCTGAGATGGAGCGTTTACGCGACCAGCTGGGCGAGACCGTTAGCATATACGTAAGAGACGGCTCTGAGCGGATTCGTATGCAAGCCGTGCAAAGCAATCAACCCGTTAGGCGGGTAGCGCCTGTAGGCGTGAGACTGCCGCTTTATGCAGGTGCATCGAGCAAGGTGCTAATCGCTTATTCAGATCCGATCGTACAGGAAAGCATTTTTGGAGATCCAGCTTGGCTGTACTCTCTGGATTTGGATCAATACAAGCAGCAGCTCGAAGAGATTTGTATGCAGGGATATGCCACAAGCTTCGAGGAACGGGAACCGGGAGCAGCGGCGCTTTCGGCGCCTATCTTTAACCGTACCGGCAAGCTCGCTGCTGCATTATCCGTGTCGGGTCCAGCCAGCAGGATGACGATGGACACGATGAGGGAATACGCCCCGGTTATGATGGAGTCCGCCAAACGGATGGGTACGATGATTCTATAGTCATAAAAGAAACAGCAGGCATGAGGTGATCCTCGGGCCTGCTGTTTTTGTTTAAACACATTAGGGTTGTTGGGTAGTGTAGCCCGTTTAAGCTACGCCTTTGCTGGGATGTTGCTTAGCTAGCGGTTGCTGCATCTAGGTTTTTAACAAGCAGCCATGGTCCACGAATGATTGGAGCATATGAGTTTCAGGATTAAGTCATCTAATCGGTGGGAGTGGAAGCTCCTGTGTATTGCTTTTTAGAGAAGGTAACGGACATCAGATACGCTATTTGCTCCTTTTTCTTACGTTTGGAGTGGCTAACGGACATAGGGTACGCTATTGGGCTTAAAAAGGTAGGATTTAGCTCGATATGGGACAAATAGCGGATTGTATGTCCGTTAAATTTGTTGTGGACGTTAATTGTAATAAATAACGGATCCTATGTCCGTTAGATGAAGTTTTGTGCGAAAAAGTGAGGCTATGACACTACAAGCGTGACTAAGACTAATGTTTTAGTGGCGCGCCTGCTCTCGGAGGGGAGCATGACTAAGGTGTTGGCTGTGCAAGCATGCTTAAACTCATAATGATTGATTGAGCATGTTTGGAAGTACTGGAGCCACGAGCAAGCATAGGCCACGGAAATTTTCCAGCGTACAGTGACAGGTAACACGTAAAACATAACAGGTAGCAAATAACAAAAAGTAGGTAACAACGCCATTGCTTAATAACAAACGAAAAAAGAGCTTTGCCGACGAATCGGCAAAGCTCTTTTTTCGATACGGCGCAGGATATGCGCAGATTATTACATGTTAGCGATCATTTGACGAAGTACAGTTTGCAGGATACCGCCGTTGCGATAGTAATCAACGTCAACTACCGAGTCAAGACGTACAATTGCTGGGAAGTCGAATGTCGTGCCGTCTTCGCGAGTAGCCGTAACGGTAACTTGCGAACCTGGAGTAACGTCATTTGACAAGCCAACGATGTCGAATGTTTCGCGGCCAGTGATGTTAAGCGTCTTCCAGCCTTGACCTTCTGGGAATTGAAGTGGCAATACGCCCATACCAACCAGATTGGAGCGGTGAATACGCTCGAAGCTTTCAGCGATAACAGCTTTGACGCCTAGTAGGAATGTACCTTTTGCAGCCCAGTCACGCGAGCTACCTGTACCGTACTCTTTACCAGCAAGAACGACAAGGTTTTTGCCTTCGTTTTGATATTTCATCGATGCATCGTAGATCGACATTACTTCATCCGTTGGAAGGTAAGTCGTTACGCCGCCCTCTGTACCTGGAGCCACTTGGTTACGAATACGAATGTTCGCAAACGTACCGCGCATCATAACTTCATGGTTACCACGACGTGAGCCGTAAGAGTTGAAGTCTTCGCGTTTAACGCCGTTTTCGATCAAGTATTGACCGCCTGGGCTGTTAACTGTGATGTTACCAGCAGGTGAGATATGATCCGTTGTTACGGAATCGCCCATAAGAGCAAGTACGTTTGCTGTATGGATATCTTTGATATCAGAAAGCTCGGAGCTTAGGTTTTCGAAGAACGGCGGGTTTTGGATGTAAGTTGATTTTGCATCCCACTCGTAGCTTTCGCCCTTAGGTACCGAAATTGCGTTCCAACGCTCATTTTGTGTAAATACGTTTTCGTATTTGTCACGGAACATTTGCGGGTTAAGCGCAGCTGTCATTGCGTCGTTGATTTCTTGCGACGTTGGCCAAATATCTTTTAGGAATACAGGCTTGTTGTCTTCAGTGAAACCAATTGGATCAGTTGTCAAATCGATGTTAGTCGTTCCAGCAAGCGCATAAGCGATAACTAGTGGCGGAGAAGCCAGGTAGTTTGCTTTTACTTGTGCGTGGACACGGCCTTCAAAGTTACGGTTACCGGAAAGTACAGCAGATACGGTCATGTCATTGTCGATGATCGCTTTGCTTACTTCATCTGGAAGTGGACCGGAGTTACCGATACAAGTCGCACAGCCGTAACCAGCAACGTGGAAGCCAAGTGCTTCAAGCGGTTCGATTAGGTTTGCTTTTGTCAAATATTCCGTAACAACGAGCGAGCCTGGTGTTAGGGAGCTTTTTACATAAGCAGGTTTCTTAAGTCCAAGTGCTACTGCTTTCTTAGCAACTAGACCAGCGCCAACCATTACGCTTGGGTTCGAAGTGTTTGTACAGCTTGTAATAGCTGCGATAACGACTGCGCCTGTACCCATTTGGCTAACTTGGCCGTCATTATGGTTAACAGTAACGAACTGCTCGATTTTCTCATCAGAGAGACCGTAGCCGCCTTTGTCAATCGGTGTGCGGATGATGCTATTGAAAGATTCCTTCATTGCAGTAAGCTCTACGCGGTCTTGAGGACGTTTCGGGCCTGCAAGGGAAGGAACGATTGTCGAAAGATCAAGCTCAACCACATCCGTGAATACTGGATCTGGAGTCTCGTCTGTACGGAACATGTCTTGTGCTTTGTAGTAAGAGCCAACAAGCTCAATAAGATCCTCATTGCGGCCAGTTTGGCGCAAGTAGCTAAGAGTCTCGTTATCAACAGGGAAGAAGCCGATTGTAGCGCCATATTCTGGTGCCATGTTGGCAACTGTTGCACGGTCAGCAAGGCTGATGTTCGATAGACCAGGGCCGAAGAACTCAACGAATTTACCAACAACGCCTTTTTTACGCAAAATTTGAGTAACCGTAAGCGCAAGGTCAGTTGCTGTTGAACCTTCTGCAAGCTTGCCTGTCAATTTGAAACCAATAACTTCTGGCATTACAAAGTAAAGCGGTTGACCAAGCATACCAGCCTCAGCTTCGATACCGCCAACGCCCCAGCCCACTACGCCAAGACCGTTGATCATTGTAGTGTGGGAATCCGTACCTACGAGTGAGTCAGGGAATACGACTGTTTCGCCGTCAACTGTTTTTGTAGCTGCAACAGATGCAAGGTACTCCAAGTTAACTTGGTGAACGATACCTGTACCTGGTGGAACCGCGCGGAAGTTATCAAATGCTGTTTGTGCCCAGCGAAGGAAACGGTAACGCTCTTCGTTGCGCTCAAATTCAACTTTAGTATTGTACTCAAGTGCTTCAGGTGAACCAAATGCATCAACCATGATCGAGTGGTCAATTACAAGGTCAACTGGTACGAGCGGGTTGATTTTTTTCGGATCTCCGCCTGCTTTTTTCACAGTGTCGCGCATTGCAGCAAGGTCAACGACAACCGGTACACCTGTGAAATCCTGCAAAACGATACGAGCAGGGATGAAAGGAATTTCTTTATCTTCGCGTCCGTCAGCCCATGTAGCAAGCTGCTTTACATGTTCAGGGGTAATTGCGCGTCCGTCAAATTGACGAACAGCAGCCTCAAGCAATACTTTAATTGAAAAAGGAAGCTTGGAAATATCGCCTAGTCCTTGCTCTTCAAGTCCGCCTAGACGGTAGTAAGCATAAGACTTGCCGCCAGCGTCAAGCGTTGTGCGAACTGAATAATGATTTTGTGTAGACATCGTCATTCTCCTTTTAACTGTAGTCTGAGTTTCATTCTGTGAAACACTATTTCATAATTTCTATATCTATAGTATATCGTTAAAATAGTCCTTCCGTAAAGTCCAATTATGTCTTTATGCGCTTGGAAATGGCATTGAAAATGATCCTCAATGAATGTTACATGAAATGGCAGAGTGCTTCATATAATGAAGCAGTTAATCAGCGACAAGTTTAGCACGAAATACTTGATGACGTTCTCATGCCATAAAGGCAAGCTGTAGCAGCATAGGCTTGAAATATAAGATTGCTATCGAGAAGGTCAATCCAAAAACTTATATTTCATCGTGAAACGGCGGCCATGAAGCATTAAGGGAGAAGCTGCAGTCTTTTACAATTGAAATGTAAATTCGGTTAAGTTGGATTCCTATCCCAAAAGTTTATATTTCAACGCCAATCGAGTTAGCCTCATCAAAAGAGATGCTGCAGCCGTTTACGCTTGCACTCACGATAAGGTCAAGGAGGGATTGCTATGCCGCGAACAGGCAACCGGGGGCCAGGAACTCAGGGCCAAAAGCATAACCAAACATCATCCAAACCATCAGCTTCTCAGCGCAAGTCGCAGCAGAAAGTTGTAACGCATGCCATCCAGAAGCAGCCATCGCCTTCCGGGTTGCAAGCGGAGCGAAATGCTGAAATCGGCGATCAAGCACTGCAAAATCAAAAAAGAGCAAATCAGGAAGAAAAGCCAGTAAAACAACAAACGTCAAAGTTAAACTCGCTGCTTCGTTCCTCTGATTACGATCCGCACGATCAGCAAGGGAAGCTGCAAGGTTGGAAAGCTGCTGTTCATCGCTATATTAGCTTGTACAATCAAGCCGAAGCGAATCAGCATGCGGCTGTGCTGACCGATTACGTTACGGACCGCGATCATTGTGATCGCCTAAGATTCAGGCTTGAGCGTCTTCGTGAACGCGATTTGCTTAGAGGCGCGCTTCCAGCAGGAAGCGAAACAAAAGCAGAGCTCATACGCGTCAACGAATCATCAAGCGAGGTCTCTGTGTTGATTCGTCTCCACATCAAAAGAAGAATGGAGCAGTCTGGGCGTTTTTACATGGAAGAAAGATCTGAATTTGAGCGTCTTTGGTTAGGGCTCGCTGGTCACTCATGGAATGTTCTTCGTGTTGAGCCAATTATATCGGAAAGAAGACCGCGTTATGGCACAGCAGTAGACAATTGGATGACCGTCGATGATTACTCGGAGCTATTTGGCGAACAATCTTCGCCATCAACACCATACTTAAATTATGACCTATTACAGCAATTCAAACACAGGCCATCTGGTATTCGTTACAGGAGAGATTTGGTTGCTGCATATGCGGATCGTTGGTGGAATGAGGGGAACCCAGCGTATGAGCTTTTTGAGGTGAATTGTACCAATTACGTGTCCCAGTGCATCTTTGCAGGCAATGCTCCGATGAACTATACTGGTAAGAGAGAAACGGGCTGGTGGTATAAGGGCCGAAATAAGGGCAGTGAATGGTGGAGCTACAGCTGGGCGGTATCAAACGCGATAACCAACTATTTAACTGGTTCAAAGACCTCAGGCTTGCGTGCAGAGGTTGTGCAATCTGCGGATGAGCTGCAGCTTGGGGATGTCATTACGTATGACTGGAATGGTGATCATCGCTTTCAGCACAGCACAATCGTAACTGCTTTTGATTCGTTCGGTATGCCGCTAGTGAATGCGAATACCGTTTCCAGCAGGCATCGTTATTGGGATTATCGTGATTCCTATGCATGGACGGAACAAACGAAATATCGTTTTTTTCATATTGCAGATCTATTATAAATTATTGTACCGGAGGATATGCCATGGGGAGCAAGGTTAGAGTAGGTTTAGTTTACGGGGGGAAATCGGGAGAGCATGAGGTCTCTTTGCAAACGGCTTACGCTGTAATGGGTGAATTTGACTACAGCAAATATGAAATCAAACCTTTTTATATTACGAAGCAAGGCGAATGGAAAACGGGAGCCGTTTTGCATAACCGTCCAAGCAGTGTAGAAGATCTACGCAACACAACAGACGAGGCTGAGGAAAATGGCTTTGCTCTTGCTCCATTATTTCAAGGTTTGAATAGAAGCTCAAAATCGGCTGGCGATGAGCCGCGCATTGATGTGATTTTCCCATTGCTGCACGGAACATTTGGTGAAGATGGTACCATTCAAGGGCTGTTCGAAATGGCCAACATTCCTTACGTCGGAGCGGGTGTTCTCGCTTCTGCCGTTGGGATGGACAAGATTCTAATGAAAAAAGTATTTGCGCAAGAAGGCTTGCCGCAATGCGTTTTCCGGTACTTTAACCGTACACAGTGGGAGAGAGACGCATCTTTCTTCATCATGGAATGCGAGGTTTCACTCGGCTATCCATGCTTTATTAAGCCAGCCAACCTAGGTTCTAGTGTAGGCGTATCCAAAGCGAAAAACCGTGAAGAGCTTATTAATGCCATCAACTATGCGTTCCGTTTTGACCGTAAGGTTATTGTAGAAGAGTTCGTGGATGCCCGCGAGATCGAAGTAAGCGTACTTGGCAATGATGATGCCAAAGCATCCTTACCTGGCGAGATTGCGCCTTCTAACGAATTTTACGACTATAAAGCCAAATACATCGATGGAAAATCGACGATGCAGATTCCGGCTCATTTATCGCCTGAGCTTACAGAATCCGTTCGCGAAATGGCCGTTCGTGCATTTCAATCCATTGATGGCTCGGGATTATCACGTGTAGATTTTTTCCTTCGCAAAAGCGACAATCAGCTTTTTATCAACGAAGTCAACACATTGCCTGGTTTCACACCTATCAGTATGTATCCACTTATGTGGAAAGAAACCGGCATTCCATATAAAGAATTGTTAGACACCTTAATTTCCTTAGCTCTTTCCCGTCACGCGGAGAAGCAGCGGATAGATTTTACAGGTGAAGCATCACAATCGTAAGATGCATTTCTAACGATCTCTAATTTGTTATAATTTCTATAAATTTCTTAACTTTCTATAACTGTTTGTACACATATGAGAAAAAGATATAGGGAAAAATTTCTTTTATTATTTACTTTGGGGCTTCAATCCTTATCTTTGTATCCGAGGTAAACAGGTAAAAGATCTTTTTTCCTTCTTAAAATGGACAAGTTGTTCTTCAATGCCCCAAAAGCTCGGAAAGGGTTTAAAGGTATGTGAGAAAAACGCACCAAAAGTAAAGCGTGTCCCGTAGGGACGAAAGCGATCCCCCGCAAAAGTAGAAAGCTCGCGCAGTGCAACTCCTAGGTTAGTCCAATTGCGGGTGTCCAGAGGGTGCAACCCTCGGGGCCCTCCCTTGGAAGGGAGGGTTTGGGTGGGATCGAAAAGTTTGTGAAGCTCGAAAAGTTTGAAAGCTCGAAAAGTACGAAAATTTTGAATGACTTGAAAGGTTAAGAGGATTAATCTTTTAACGCACCAAAAGTAAAGCGTGTCCCGCAGGGACGAAAGCGATCCCCCGCAAAAGTAGAAAGCGCGCGCAGTGTAACTCTTAGGTTAGTTCAGTTGCGGGTGTCCAGAGGGTGCAACCCTTGGGGCCCTCCCTTGGAAGGGAGGGTTTGGGTGGGTTCGAAAAGCTTGAAAAGGGTTTAAGGGTTTGATATTAATGTTTTAAAGGTTTGACATTAAGGTTTAAAGGTTTGATAAGTTGATATTAATGTTATAAATTTTTGAAATAAGCCTTTAAAGGTTTGGTAGTAAAGCCCTTTGAAGGCACGGTAGAAATTTCACTGAAAGGAGGGAAAAAATATGGGTTTTGCAACTGAGTTTAATTCTGTGTGCAAATTTAAGTCCGAACAAGAGCTCTATGAATTGTTGGAGTATGGTCGGGGCAAAATGGTCAAGAGCGGCTTTCGCGTATTTCCAACTGGCCAAAAGGTGATTGCTTATACACCAGCCAATGAAGCGATTGCGATTGTCCGCATTTTAGCTTCTATCGCAGAAATTAATTTTCAAGGCGAAGAAGTGACACAAGTGGAGATGGAGCTCGTGAGAAAATTGACTGAGGAAGAATCAAAAGTTCAAACGGCGCTTGCTTTTGAAATGTTTTTTGGAGAGAGGGCCTAATCGATGATTGTCAGATTAGGTTTTGTCGCAATGAGCTTGCAGGTTGAGAATGCATCGCCTTCAAGAACGATGACGTTTGCGAACTTCTCGAAGCTAAACGACCGCGAGGCAGGGATTCGGAAGCTGGAAAGAATAGCAGAGGAAAATCTGCGCAGTACGCTGCGGATTTTGAAGCATTGCAAAGCCAGCGACATTCAAATGTATCGCTTTTCGTCAAAGCTTATACCCCTTGCTACTCATGAGGACTTATTGGACTGGAATCCATTTGAAGCGCTAGCGCCAGCATTTCAGGAAGTTGGCGAGTTCGTGCAGAAGCACGGAATAAGAGTATCCTTTCATCCGGATCATTTTTGCGTGTTCAGCACGCCTAGACCGGAGGTGCTCGCGAAATCAGAGCTGGATTTGCTCAATCATATTCTTATGCTTGAGGCAATGGGGCTTGATGAAGCGACAAAATGCAATATACATATCGGTGGAGCATACGGCGACAAGGTTGTAGCTGGTGAACGTTTTGTTCGCCAGTTCAGCTCCTTGTCGCCTCGCTTTAAACATCGGATTACGCTTGAAAATGATGATAAAACGTTCAATGTCAGGGAAACGCTAGAGGCGGCTGAGCAAGTTGAGGTTCCGATGGTGCTCGACATTCACCATCATGCTGTTAATGCAGGAGACATCTCAGATGACGAATTATATGAGCATTTATGGCCGCGTATTGTTCAAACCTGGGACAAAGAGCGAGAGCGGCTGGGCATAGCTAGTACAAGCCAGCTTCCTCCCAAAATTCACGCTTCCAGTCCAAAAAGCTTATCTGACCCCCGTGGTCATGCAGATCATGTGGAAGCGGAGCCGCTTGTACAGTTTTTGYGTCATGCGGCAAGAAATACCGAATATTTGGATTGCATGCTTGAAGCCAAAAGCAAGGACGAGGCTTTGATGAAGCTGATAGAAGACTTAAGGCAACTGGAAGCAAGCGCAGAAGGCATCAAGGTGTTGGATGGCGGCCGCGTAGAAATTACTGCTGAGTAGGTATAGCAGCAAAATAACACCGTCAGGGCTTGCCTTGGCGGTGTTATTATATAGCGGGCGCTTCCAAGTAGATGCATCATTATGTAACTGAAAAGGTGAATTCGCATGGAATGGATACTTCTTGTACTTCTTGGCGTTGTAGCAGCGATGTTTGGCAGTATTGTAGGACTTGGCGGCGGTATCATTATCGTTCCTGTCTTAATGCTCATTGGTCCCGCATTAACGGGAGAAGCTATTGGACATGCAACAGCAGTTGGCATATCATTAACGGTATTAGTCGTTACGGCACTTGCATCTACACTGAGCTATGCCAAACGTAAAATCGTTGATTTCCGCAGCGGCTGGATATTTTTTGTGACCAGCGGGCCTGCAGCAATGATTGGCTCCGCTCTTACGGGTAAGCTGCCTGCAGGTGTATTCCAACTTGTTTTTGGTATTTTCATGCTGCTGATGGCATCATTATTAATTGCTCGTGACTACATGAAACCGTTTTCGAAGCAGTGGCCAATCGTTCGAACGATGACCGATGCATCAGGCGAGGTGCATACGTACAGCTATGGTATTATGCCTGCACTCGGCATCGGTTTTGGCGTAGGTCTCATGTCTGGCTTATTTGGAATCGGCGGCGGGTCGCTGTTTGTCCCTCTTATGGTGCTGTTATTTCGTTTTCCGCCTCATATGGCAACTGCAACGTCAATGTTTGTTATTTTTTTATCATCAATTCTAGGGAGCGGAATGCACGTTTATCTAGGTGAAACAGATTGGCTGCTCGTGCTTGCATTAGTGCCTGGAGCTTGGATCGGCGGAAAGCTGGGTGCGGCAATTGCTGTGAAAATGAGCGGCAAGGGCTTACTTTGGCTGCTTAGAGTGACGCTTCTTCTGCTTGCGGGACAATTAATCATTGAAGGCTTGCGTTCATTTTGATATGGTTGGAGTAATCATGCGAAACTTGGTAAAAGCATCAAACGTAGTAGACCTTAACATGGATAGAAATGTTCGTGAATTTACATAGAGGGAAGAGTGATGGATCGTGAATGATCAGAACAGTACTTCCGTCGTTGGCGGTAAAAGCTTTACTGCTGTCGCAATTAATTGTGCGTCGAAAGCAGGAGAATGGATTAAGACGAAGCTTGGCAATTTTGCAAGCCTTGATATAAAGTATTCCTCGCATGATCTTGTTACGGAAATTGATAAAGGTTCCGAGCGTTTAATAAAAAATCTAGTGATGACTCATTTTCCCCATCATTCTTTTTTGGGAGAGGAAGGCGTAGAGCCTGGGCCGGAAGCGTCAACACGTGCGCTAGAGAACATCCGTGACGCTGAATATTTATGGATCGTTGATCCTATTGATGGCACGACGAACTTTGTTCACGGATTTCCTTTTTTCTGTGTATCCATTGCCTTGGCGCATAACGGCGAGGTGATCGTCGGCGTGGTCTATGACCCGATGAAGGATGAATTGTTTGTAGCCGAAAAAGGCAAGGGAGCATACGTGCATGGAAAACGGATGCAGGTATCCAAGGAGGATACGCTGCGCGGCAGCTTGGTTGCAACAGGTCTTCCGGCTGACCATCATTATGCGCTGCCTTTAAATTTGAAAGGCATTCAAGCAGTTGCCCCGCAGGTTCGAAATCTCCGTATAGCCGGCTCTGCTGCTATGCATATGGCCTATGTGGCGGCAGGACGCTTGAGCGGGTTCTGGGAGATTGGACTGAATAGCTGGGATCTGGCTGCCGGCTCGCTGCTCGTTCAGGAATCGGGCGGTATTGTGACGAGTACAGTTGGCAAGCCTTACGAATTGGGAACGCGAAATATCGTAGCGTCAAATGGCCACATTCAGCAGGAGCTTATCTCGGCGCTTGCCGAGGCGAAAGCAAGCGAATAAACGCAATAGACAGCGTGTACACAAACACCAAAAAAGCAGCCAGGCTTATAAATTGCCAAAGCTGCTTTTTTTATGAATTTGAAAGTATTAAACTCGGCTATTCCAAGCCTCTGCAAGCAGCTCGCTGTTAATGCCCACAGCAGCCAAAGATCCCATTGAAGCAGCCGTAATGGCTTGATACAGCTCCGTCGCAGCATCACCAGCGCCATAGATACCTGGAATGTTTGTTTTCCCAAACATATCAACAACAACAGTCCCTGCTTCAGTGACTTTGCAGCCTAATGTTTGCGGCAAGTCTGAGCCAGCAGCAAGCTTTGGTGCAAAGAAAATTCCTGTACACGGAACAATAGTACCGTCCTCCAGCATAATTTGCTTCACCATGCCATCGCTAGATTCAATACGCAGGATAGGTGAGTTAAAGGTAGGAACGTTATGCAGCTTAAGCTCCTCACGCTGCTCATCGGTCCATTCATCAGGACCATCGGTACAAATGGTAATTTGGCTTGTCCAACCCGACAGCATTTTGGCAGAGTGCAGCGCTCTATCGCCTTTGACAATCAAGACAAGCGGTTGGTCTCTTAATTCCCAGCCATCACAATAAGGACAGACGAAGGCACTTTTTCCATATACTTCAGACAGTCCATTAATATCGAGAGGGATGTCTTTCATTCCTGCTGCAAATAGCAGCTTTTTGCTTTGATAGATTTGTCCCTGTGCAGTCGAAATTTGAAAATGGCCATCGGTTCCAGTGATCGACACTGCAGCATCCTCTACAAAATGAACCGTAGGATATGCGCTAATCTGCTCCTTTGCGACTCGTCGAAACTCGCCCGGACTAATGCCGTCTCTGGTAAGAAAACCGTGAGTTTCGCGAGTAACTCGGTTGCGCGGACGCCCTTCATCAATAACAACTACGCTTTTTCTTGCTCTGCCTAGTACAAGTGCAGCACTCAAGCCTGCAGGTCCCCCGCCAATAATTGCTGCATCGATCATTTGTTCCATGTTAAACATCCTCTCGAATGGCTAATTTTATTTTTACGCAGAAAGAGTAGTGAGACTTGTTTATTTTACGGTTTGTGTTAATGGATTGAAGGCAGCAGAGTCTACCACCCACTGGATCGTATGCTGCTGAAGGTACTGCTGCATATGACGTTCAGCACCAATCATCACTTTTTTTACAAGACATCCCTTATTTTCTGAATGGTCAGTGGACTCAAGCTCTAAATCTTCAGCTTCAAAAAATAAATGATGATGCTGATCGTCAATATTAAAGCACTCATATAAAGGCTGTCGTCCCTCAATAACTTGAATGACATCAAAAAATGTAATTTGATCTGCAGCTCTAGCAAGCTCGTAGCCGCCGCTTGCACCCGTCACAGCATGTACGATGCCGTCCTGGCGCAGCTTGGACATAATTTTGGATAAGTAGCTCTCTGAAACTCCGAGAGAAGAAGATAAATCTTTAATACCTATGTTCTGACCGCGCTCAGCATGGGCTAAGTGAATTAAAGCATGAAGTGCATAACCGATACTTTTTGAATATTGCATAGGGTACACTCACCCTCCTTTAATACTTGTACTTAATCATTATGGATCTACAATGTCCATTATAGACAACGTGAATCCATAATGCAATGGTGTAATACAAATACGTAAATTTGCAAGGATTTACAATGTGTTTTGTCGAATGAAATAGCATGGAAGTACTGGAGATAAGCCAGGAGGAGTGAACGATGGTGACAGTGAAAAAACGAATTGCTGCGATGATGATGACAACCTTATGTTTAGGCATGCTGGTTGCATGCGAACCAAATGAAACGTCGTCAACAAATACAAAAGTAAATGAAGCGACGGATAAGCCTGAGAAAACGATGGCAATTGATGAAAGCACTGAGCCGTCAGAGCAAGAAGAGCAAGACGAGGCTTACACTGTACTCGCGAAGGAGCTTCGAGTGCCTTGGGTCATTACTTTTGACGAGGACATTGTTTTTATAAGCGAGCGCGAAGGAAATATTGTGAAGGTAGATGGCGATGCGACGACACGTCAAGCGGTTCATTTGCTCAAAAGTGTACATGACCGCGGAGAAGGCGGATTTTTAGGTTTTCTGCTTGCTCCGGATTTCGCTCAGTCTCGAGAGGCCTACGCGTATCATACTTACGAAGAAAATGGTCGTGTAATGAACAGAGTCGTGCTTATTAAACAAAATGGCGGGCAATGGGATGAGGTTAGAGCACTGCTCGAGGGCATTCCTGGTGCTGCGAATCACGATGGCGGACGGCTGGCGATTGGGCCCGACAAGCTGCTTTATGTAACAACAGGAGATGCCCAGCAGCCGGAGCTGGCACAGGATCGTAACAGCCTTGCAGGAAAAATCTTGCGAATGACGTTAGATGGCAAGGTGCCAGCGGACAATCCGTTTTCCGGCTCCTATGTGTATTCTTATGGACACCGCAATCCTCAAGGGCTTGTTTGGAATAGTGAAGGTGTTCTATTTAATACAGAGCATGGCCCTTCGGGAGATCCTGGCGGACATGATGAGATTAATAAAATTGCAGCGGGCGGCAATTACGGCTGGCCTGCGATTTATGGCAGTGCTGCGCAGGAAGGGATGATAACGCCAATTTATCATACCGGCGAAGAAGCGATTGCGCCCTCAGGCGCGACAATCGATGAGAACAATCGAATATGGATTGCAACTTTAGTAGGCGAGGCGCTTTATCGCTATGACCCAGCATCCAAAAACATGGAAAGGGTATTCGAAGGCGAAGGAAGACTTCGTGACGTAAAGATAAAGGACGGACGTATTTATGTCATCACGAATAATACCGATGGCCGCGGTAACCCGTCACCATCGGATGATCGATTGCTTATAGTAAAGCAGGTGAAATAAAAAAGCTCAGGAGCCTATTTCAGCTCCTGAGCTTTTTTTGATCTAAACTACAAAGCTTATTTATTACAAGTTAGTGAAAGCATAATTAATGGCTTTAATCGTTTCATCAATGTCAGCCTCGGTATGGGCTGTCGTAAAGAACCAAGCCTCATATTTGGATGGTGCAAGATTGATGCCTTGATCCAGCATGAGCTTGAAAAATCTGCCGAACAGCTCACCGTCTGTATCCTGTGCTTCATCATAATTCGTAATCGGATGATCGCAGAAATGTGCGGAGAAGGAGCCGCGAATTTGGTTAATTGTGAGCGGTATGCCATGCTGCTTGGCAGCGGCGTGCAATCCTGTTGCAAGCTTCGTAGCCAGTGCGTTCATTCTATCGTAAATGCCAGGCTCTTGGAGCAGCTCCAAGCACGCTATGCCTGCTGAGATCGAGGCAGGATTGCCGGCCATCGTACCTGCTTGATAAGCAGGGCCGAGAGGGGCAACCTGCTCCATAATTTCACGGCGTCCGCCGTATGCACCGATTGGAAGGCCGCCGCCGATGATTTTGCCTAATGCGGTTAAATCCGGTTCGATGGCTTGGTGATCAGGGAACGCAACATAGGTCTGTGCTGCTCCGTAATGGAAGCGGAAGGCGCTGATGACCTCGTCGTATATAACTAGCGCTCCAGCTTCGCGAGTGAGCTTGCAAAGCCCCTCTAGGAAGCCTTCATGCGGCATAACCATACCGAAGTTGCCGACAATCGGCTCAACCATAACAGCGGCAGTCTCATGACCCCAGCGATCGAGTGCAGCTTTCAGCGCAGGCAGATCATTAAATGGCACGGTGATGACTTCACTAGCGATGCTTGCAGGCACGCCTGCACTGTCTGGAATGCCCAGAGTAGATGGACCAGAGCCTGCTGCGACGAGCACAAGGTCTGAATGGCCATGATAGCAGCCAGCGAATTTAATGATTTTGGATTTCTTTGTGTAGGCGCGAGCGACACGAATGGTTGTCATGACGGCCTCCGTACCGGAATTGACGAACCGCACCTTGTCGAGAGATGGGATGGCTTCTTTCAGCATACGAGCAAGCTTAATTTCCAGCTCCGTTGGTGTGCCGTATAGCGTACCGTTCTGAGCTGCACGAACGATAGCTTCTGTAATATGGGGGTGAGCATGTCCAGTAATAATAGGGCCATAAGCAGCTAAATAGTCGATATAGCGGTTATCATCGACATCCCAGAAATAAGCGCCCTCGCCACGTTTCATAAATACGGGTGCGCCGCCGCCTACCGCTTTGTAACTGCGGGAAGGGCTGTTGACGCCGCCAACAATATGCTGCAGCGCTTCTTCATATAGTTTTTCGGAATTTTGTCGCTTTGTTGTCATGGAAAGCAGCCTCCAATGGGATTCATAGTTGTAAGTCAATTTAAACAAGTTGAGAGAGTGTGTCGTATGATGTACAGCAGTGGCGCACCTAGAAACAAAATACACGCAACTTGAAGCGCCGTTGCGTGTACGTATGTTTACTGCTGTTTATTGCTGCTGTCGCTGCCGCTTGGTGTACTGCTTGGCGAAGCAGTAGGTTCTGGAACGGTGTTGTCTTCTTGCAGCGTCGTCTGTACGAAGGAGCGCAGCTCATCTTCATCTCTAATTCCAATAACAGACGCGCCGCCAACCCGATCCTCCGCGATGAGATCCATCGGCGGTATTTGCGTTGTGCTGGCCACATGGCTTTTGACGCCAAGCTGACCGAGCTTCAGCATATCCGGCACACTAATGTTTGTTTTCACATAAGGCTGAACGCTTTCAAGAATTTTTTTCATTTGGATAATGTTCCATGTCGATTGAAGCTCTTTGGACACCGCCTGAAGGAAATTTCTCTGACGCTCCGTTCTTGTGAAATCGCTCATCGCATCGTGGCGGAAACGAACGTATTGCAGGGCTTTATCGCCGTCAAGCAGCTGGTAGCCTTTTTTGAGATCAATATCGTAGCGATTGCCGTCGGCGTTATCGGTGTAATGCATATCTTTTTCGACATCAAAGTAAATGCCGCCCATTRCGTCAATCAGGCTTTTAAAACCTTCAAAGTCGGTATAAACATAATATTGTATGTCGAGACCAAGCAAGTCTCCAACCGTTTTCATAGCGAGCGGATATTCTCCTAAAGTAAGTGCTGTATTAATACGGCCTTTCCCATGTCCTTCTATGCTGACGTAAGTGTCGCGAAGAACGGAGAATAGATGTGCTTTCTTGGTTACAGGATCAAAGGATGCAACCAATATGGAGTCTGAACGAGCCGCTTGCCCCTCGTCTAGCCCGCGAGCGTCACCGCCGAGCAGCAATATATTAACGCGCTCTTTGCCTTCCCATTCAGGAATAGGTACTGGCGTTGCTTCAGCATCCTCGATAGGAGCCTTTGTTGGCTCTGGATCACTGAACTTATCAAGCGCACTGTAAACACCTACGCTCCAATAAATAACAAACGCTGCTACCACACCAAGAATGACAGAGAGGCTGATATAAATCCTTTTCCATCTTTTTTTCTTCGCCATTTTAGCAGTCTCATTTTTCGATTCTTCAGTCGTCTCTTTATTCGTCTCTTTAGGCATTTCGTTAGACGTGCTCCTTTCAGATATTGCGGAATCGTTTTGAAACAATGAGGGTAGATTTCAATGTAAGCATGAGCAAAGATGGCATAGCGAATGATCCGCTCCCAGAAAAAGAAGTTAGCAGAGCAGTATACGTTAGAAATATAAGAACGCATAAGTATGAGCCTTATTAACAGCTTATATTTCATCAGCAAACAAAAGCTTCGCTGCACAAGGCAAAGACAGTCGTTTACGCTAGGCGTGAACTAATGTATGATTACATATCATAAAATTATAAAGCTGAACGACATGCAGAAGCAAGTTTTATCGTTTTAAGTAAATAAAGATCGCTATTTCCTAGGAAATGTCGAAGTGGAAGGGGCTATAACAACCAGATGTTAGCAATCGATGTAAAGGATTTACGCAAGCAATTCAGCGTGCAAAAAAACCGAGAAGGCCTATCCGGCGCCCTCAAGGACTTGTTTAAACGCGAGTACAACGAGGTAACGGCGGTAAAGGATATTTCATTTCAAATCCCGCAGGGTGAAATTTGCGGGTATATTGGCGAGAATGGAGCCGGAAAATCGACAACCATCAAAATGTTGACCGGTATTTTGGTACCGACCGCAGGCGAGCTCAAAGTAAATGGCTACGTGCCTTTTAAGGATAGAGAGAAGTTTGTTAATGGCATTGGTGTTGTATTCGGACAGCGGTCTCAGCTGTGGTGGGATATAGGCGTTATTGAATCGTTCCAATTATTGCGCAAAGTATACCGGGTTTCGGAGGCGGATTTCCGCAAACGTCTTGACGAGCTTGTTGAGCGGCTACAGCTTGGCGACTTATTAAATCGTCCTGTACGCAAGCTAAGCCTTGGACAACGGATGCGCTGCGAGCTTGTCGCTTCACTCCTTCACAATCCATCTATTCTTTTTCTAGATGAGCCTACAATTGGTCTGGATATCGTCGTGAAGACAGAAATTCGTGATTTCCTGATGCAAATGAATAAGGAGCAGGGTACGACTATTTTGCTGACGACTCATGATCTCCAGGATATTGAAGCACTTTGTTCTCGCGTCATTATGCTTGATGATGGCCGCATTATCTATGATGGCGGACTGGAGGATCTGAAGAGCCGTTGGAGCAAAGGACGCGAAATTCAGTTCCAATTTGCAGGGCATACTGCGCTTGCCAAGCTGCAGCAGTTGACGAGCACACTCGATGTAACATGGACAATGGAGAATGAAGTGAGCGCAAAAATGTGGCTGCCGCATGCCGTTAATGTCTCGGATGCATTGGCATGTGTTGTAGGCGGCGTTGAAATTCGCGACATTAAAATTATCGAAACAAACACCGATGACATCGTTCGAAGCATTTATTCCTCTGGCTCTGCGGCAACATCCAAGGAGACGGTTCAATCATGATGAGCGCTTATATCGACTTTATTCGAATACGGTTTATCATGATGCTTGCGTACCGCGTTAATTATTATAGCGGTATCATTATTTATGCGATTAATATCGGCGCTTATTACTTTCTATGGCAGGCGATTTATGGGGACAAGGAGACGCTGGCCGGTTTCACGGTAACTCAAATGACAACCTACGTTGCGGTATCGTGGATGGCTCGTGCTTTTTACTTCAATAACCTGGACCGCGAGATAGCGAATGAAATAAGGGACGGTAGCGTAGCAGTACAGCTTATTAGACCTTATTCCTATTTAGTCGTAAAAATGATGCAAGGTTTCGGAGAAGGCTTGTTCCGAATGCTGCTCTTCATGGTGCCGGGGATGATTATCGTTTGTTTCTTATTTCCCGTTAAATTACCGACAGATCCGATGACCTGGCTAATTTATTTAGTCATGCTGTTCTTTAGCTTTCTTATCAACTCGCAAATTAATATTTTGACCGGCCTATTCGCATTTTTCGTTGAAAATAACGAAGGCATGATGCGAATGAAACGTGTTATGGTCGATTTGTTTTCTGGCGTAGTTGTGCCGATAGCGTTTTTCCCAGGCTGGCTGTCAGCTATTATGCAGTGGCTGCCATTCCAAGCCATTACGTATTTGCCAAGCTCCGTCTTCACGGGGCGGACGCCTAGCGATCAAATATTGCAGGTGTTTGGCATTCAAGTGCTTTGGTTTGTTGGGCTGCTGGTGCCAATCTGGTTAACGTGGCGCGCCGCTCGCAAGCGGTTGTTCGTGCAAGGGGGATAATAAATATGAGATACGCATCATTATTTTTGGAGTACATTAAAAACTACGCGAAGACGCGTCTTACTTATCGTGCTGACTTTTGGATTGAGGTACTTTCCGATTTATTGTTCCAAGGGATGAACCTCATCTTTATTTTGATCGTGTTCCAGCACACGCCGTCGCTTGGCGRCTGGTCTGAGGCAGAGGTCGTATTCGTTTATGGTTTCTTCATGATCCCATATGGTGTGTTCAGCACTTTCTTCAGCATATGGAATTTCAGCGAGCGTTATATTGTGAAGGGCGAGATGGATCGTGTTCTAACCCGCCCAGCACACAGCCTATATCAGGTGCTCCTCGAAAATGTAGATCCGCCTTCTTTAATCGGTTCTTTCGTTGGGGCTATTATTATGGTGCTATGCTGGACACAGCTCGGTTTGCCTTTCGAGATTCTCGATCTATTTGTGCTGATGCTCTTAATATTAGGTGCAGTGCTGATTTATGCGGGGCTCTACACGGCACTTAGTGCCATTTCCTTTTATTCGGATGCACCGACTGGAATTGTGCCATTGATGTACAACATTCAAAATTACGGACGTTACCCGGTTAATATCTATAACAAAATGATCCGCTTCGTATTAACATGGCTGCTGCCGTTTGCTTTTGTAGGCGTCATCCCAGCTTCTTATTTTCTTGAGAAGAAGGCGGATGATCTCTCACAGCTCGCGCTCTTAACTCCGGTCATGGGAATTATCGTGTTCACTCTAGGGCTGTTGTTATGGAACCATGGCGTGAAGCGATACCGAGGAGCCGGCTCTTAAACGGCTTGGTTTTAATTGAATAGGTGTGCAGCAAAAATGATGGGGGACTAATCATGACACAGCTTCAAGTGGGAGATATGGCACCGGAGTTTGTATTGCCGGCGTCAAATGGAGAAGATGTTTCACTTAGCGATTATCGCGGGAAAAATGTTGTCCTTTACTTTTATCCAAAGGATATGACGACGGCTTGCATACAGGAATCATGTGATTTTCGAGATGCAAACACAGAAATGCTGAAACGAAATACTGTTATTTTGGGGATTAGCCTAGATACGGTAAAGTCTCATCAGCGTTTTATTGAAAAGAAGGAGCTTCCTTTTCTGTTATTAGCTGATGTGGAGCATGAGGTGTGCGAGCTGTATGGAGTATGGAAATTAAAGAAGCTTTATGGCAGAGAGTATATGGGTCTTGTCCGATCGACTTTTCTCATCGATGAAGCGGGCAGGCTCGTGCAGGAATGGCGTAAAGTAAGGGTGAAGGGGCATGCAGAGCAGGTTCTGGATGCCGTAAAGGATTTGCAGCCGGCTGCTGCTAAATAATTGAAAACAGGACGGAGCAGGAAGTAGCTGCTCCGTCCTGTTTTTTTTGTTTTGGACTCTTACAAATTTGTCACCTGAATTGTCACCCTAATCGATGGTTGGCAATCGCTATTTTTTATACGATAGGAAATAGAAAACGGACTTGTAAAGGAGGCGTCAACAAATTGTTCCAATATCTTGAACTCAGCTGATCGCAGAATATCGAATACACACAAAATATATGGGGGAATAAAAATGAAAAAGTTGTTAATTGCAATGCTGTCGCTTGTCGCTGTCATCCTAATCGCGGGATATGTTGGCAAGGACAGCATCATCGAAAAAATATTTCCGCAGGCTAAGGGTGTCATTGTATACGGAGAGAAACAGCAGATCGATGATGTATTAACCAAACATGCCGAGCAATTAGAAACAAAAGAAGTGTACGAAATAAAAATCGAAATTGCTGATGGACAAAAAATAATGTATTTGTCGCAATCCACGATTCAAGGCTTATTGAAAAAAGAACTGCTAACCGAAGTGGAAGCTGACGGCAAAACCAAAAAGGTTAAATCTTTGTCGACTGTTCCAAATGGGGAAGGCTTATTGTTTGCCAAAAAAGAGTCAGACAAGATTAATGGAAATGGGAATCCCATTTCAGTCAAGTATGAAGGGAATTTGATTATTGGGAGCGGCCGAGCTTATGTCGATGCATTTGTTGTACTGGAGGACTCATCCTGGTCATCGCTGCAAAAGACAGAAAAAACGATGGCTGTTATGAAATTTAAAGAAAATCCACAAAAGCTGATCGGAAAGTTTGATGTCGAAAGAGACCAGCTTGTAACTTTGAAATAATGGCTTTAGCTAGGGTTGTCGCAAAAACAGAGTTAATCTGCTTTTGTGACAATCCTATTTTTGTTTTGCCTGATGTAACTTAGGGATAGTGAGTCTCTGAGCTAATCGCAGCCAGTAATGCACTCCACTTATCGGACAAATAGCTTACGAACCCAGCAGCTCTTATTTGATCTATTTATAATGGATTGAATTTCTAACGAACTCCAGAATCGTTATTTCGAGCAAAACAGCTCATGGAGTCCTGTACAGTACGCGATAACGTTAATAAGATTCGTTAAAGCTTCAAAAAAGCAGTTTTCTGCATAATAGGCATGATACAGTTCGTTAGCCAAATGGTTTTGGGATGTTATGCGCTGTCTGTGCGATGAAGCGTTGAACCCTTAAGTGTATTTTGGCGAAGGCATCCATATAACAGAATAGAAAAATAACGATTTTGTTCTAAGTAAGCTCTTGCTTCAGCGAGCTTGCTCTTTACTATTTTTGAGACAGTTCCCGCGGTTATGCTGCAAGTGCAAGAGTAAAAAGATGGAGCAGGGAAACAATAGAGGAAGCTTTCTCAAATGAATATATAGCTGTTAAATTATGAAGCACAGTGAAATAGATAATTTTGACATTGACAGTATGCTGTCACATTTATAAAATATGGACTTGCTTGTTAGATAGGGGGTTATAGATTTGATCAGGCTAAACAACATCAGAAAATCGTATCGAGTAGGGTCGGTTTCAGTAGAAGCGGTTCGTGGCGTTAGCTTGACGGTAAGTAAAGGTGAAATATTTGGAATTATCGGTCATTCAGGCGCGGGGAAGAGCACGCTGCTGCGCTGCGTCAATTTGCTGGAAAAACCAACATCGGGAACGGTAAATGTTGGGAATGTGGAGCTTACCGGCTTGCCAGAGAGACAGCTGCAAGCGCATCGCAGGCGTATCGGAATGATTTTTCAACATTTCAACCTGCTATCGATGTCTACGGTACGAGATAATATTGCATTCCCGCTTGTTCTCGCCAAGCTTTCAAAGGCAGAGGTAAATAAACGTGTGGATGAGCTGCTGAAGCTCGTTTCGCTTGAAGGTCATGCAGATAAATATCCTTCTCAGCTTTCGGGAGGCCAGAAGCAGCGTGTTGGTATCGCGAGAGCACTCGCAAACAATCCGGATGTATTGCTCTGCGATGAAGCGACATCGGCATTAGATCCGCAGACAACGAATTCGATATTATCGTTGCTGCTCGACATTAATGAAAAGCTAGGAATTACAATTTTACTTATTACGCATGAAATGAACGTTATACGTTCGATATGTGATCGTGTCGCTGTTATTGATGATGGCGAAATTGTTGAAATAGGCGATGTGCTGCATGTATTTCTAAAGCCGGAGCATCCGGTTACTCGCGACTTTGTTGACCAAGCATCGGACAGCGCCGTGAATGGACAATTGCTGCGAGGCCGCTCAGGGCGCCTGCTTCGCATGACTTATATTGGCGAGCTAACTTACGAGCCTATTTTGTATAATGCGGTGAAGCCAACGTCTGTTCAATTTGCGATTTTGCAAGGAACCGTTTCGCGTATGAAGCACACGCCTTATGGTCAGCTTATTGTGGAATTGATCGGCAGCGCCGCGGAGATTGATCAAGTGATTGATGTTTTGCGTAGAGATGGGCTGGAGGTGGATGCGATATGATGAGCTTCGAAAACGTACGTATTCCTGAAATTTGGGATGCTACGAAGGATACGCTCTATATGTTGACAGCCTCGCTCGTGTTTACAATTATTTTCGGATTAATCATGGGCGTCGTCCTGTTTCTAACTTCAAAACGGCAGCTTCTGCAGCAGCCTATTGTGTATGGCATCCTTTCATTTATCGTCAACGTATTGCGCTCGGTTCCGTTCGTTATATTGATGATATTGATCATGCCGCTTACAAAAATCATTACGGGTACGACGTTAGGCGTAGAGGGGTCTATTCCGCCGCTTGTCGTAGCAGCAACGCCTTTCTTTGCAAGGCTGGTGGAAACGTCGCTGCGTGAGGTGGATCGCGGCGTTATTGAAGCGGCTCAGGCAATGGGTGCATCAAAGTGGGATATTGTACGCCGCGTGCTGCTCCGTGAATCTAGTCCAAGTTTGCTAGCTGCGGTTACAATAACGGCAGTCACACTCGTCTCTTATACAGCGATGTCGGGTGTAATCGGCGGCGGCGGACTTGGTGACTTGGCACTGCGCTACGGATATCAACGTTTCCAAACCGATGTGATGCTGGTAACCGTCGCGCTTCTTATCGTGCTCGTACAGGTGCTGCAAACGATCGGGGATTCCTTAGTACGTCGTTACAGCAGAAAATAAATAAGTAGAAGCATGATGCAGCTCAGAGTGAATTGACAACTATGGAGGAATGAACATGAAAAAGACAAGTTATATGATCGTAACTTTAATGCTGATGTTTGCATTAGCAGCTTGCGGACAAAACAAAAATACCGATGACAACTCTGCAGGATCAAATGTTAATCAAGGAACAGAAACGCCTGGAGCGGTTAAGCTGAAGGTTGGCGCTTCTCCTGTTCCACATGCGAAGCTGCTTGAATTTGTAAAGCCAATGCTCAAGGAGCAGGGCGTGGATCTCGAAATTATCGAGTTCAATGACTACATCCAACCGAATACACAGCTTTATGAAAAAAATATTGATGCTAACTTTTTTCAGCATACACCTTATTTGGATCAGTTCAACAAAGACAAAGGTTATGATCTTGTAAATGTAGCTGCTATTCATATTGAGCCGTTTGGCGCTTATTCGAAAAAGATTAAAAAAATCGATGAGCTGAAGGATGGCGCGAAAGTTGTCATTCCGAATGATCCATCGAATGGCGGACGTGCGCTTGCCCTTATGGCTTCAAATGGACTGATTACTCTGAAGGATGGCGTAGGCGTTAGCGGAACTGTATCAGATATTGTCGCTAACCCGAAGAAGCTTGATATTAGAGAAGTAGAAGCAGCGACATTACCGCGCGTCTTAGGTGAGGTTGACCTTGCTATGATCAACACGAATTACGCGCTGGAGGCCGATCTAGTTCCCACAGAGGATGCACTTTTCATTGAAGGAAATGACTCCCCTTATGTGAATATTCTTGTTGCGCGTCCAGACAATAAGGATTCCGAAGCGATCCAGAAACTCGCTGCAGCGCTGCGTTCACCTGAAGTGAAGAAATTTATTGATGAGACCTACAAAGGCGCGATTGTTGCTGCATTTTAAGCAGGCCGGACTTTAATTAAAATGACAAAAAAGCTGAGCATGCGAGTAATCGCTGCTTAGCTTTTTTATGTTTTGTGCATCACTGCTATTGTTAGTCAATGCTTTTATACCTAAATCTCTGCCAACAAGCTCCTTCTTGTTACGAAAGGCTTAAACTATAGGTTTGATTATCCTTGTCATACGGGAAACCATTCTTGAAATACAAAATATCGCCTTCACGCTTGATGAACTTTAGGTAATCGCCGAGATAAGGAAGATCATTTGTTTCTACATATTCTTGCTGCTTAGCACCCAATAATTCTTTGTAAAGCACTGTAGTCGTCATATCTTTTCTATTCACAAGTTTTAAAATGCCGCTTTTATTTGCCCGCAAGAGAAAAACATCCTTGTCAAAATACTCAATAAAATAATTGTCATCCTCTCCGCTGAGGTTAACCAAATTAATCGTTTCAATCACTTCTCCGGTACCGTCTTTAATCAGGTGCAAAGTCTTCCCATCGTTCAGCAGCAAGTTGCCGTCTGCTTGAGTCATATTTTGCTCAAATCGGTTGAAATAGTAAACGCTGGATTGCTGTATGACTTTGCCGTCTTTCATGACAAGCGTGAATAGCTGGTTGTGAATATGCGGTTCTCCATAGTTATCTTCCAGATTAATCACCAGCAGCCCGCCCGGTGTTTTTTGAAATTTGAATGTCAAATATTCATGTATGGATTCACCTAGCTTTGCCAGCTCACGCCTTACACCCTTTGCCTCAGTGACGTAGACAATGCCTTTCTTAGGCTCTACGGTGTAAGTTAATCCACCATATGAGTAGAGATACTGCTTGAACGTTTTCAGATGATCAGCCTTTATCGTCTTTTTTTTGTCATCCCACGTCACGTTATCTCCACCTAATGCTCCGACAACGAAACGGACAGGCAAATAAACATTTTTCTCATACAAAAATGGTGCGCTTTCGAGCTTAACCATCTTTCCATCGAGTACACCTGTTTTGCTGCCTAGACGCACCGCAATCGATTTATTCCAACCGTCATATTGAGCCCGCTTGCCCGCTTTATCCCATTTCACTTCGAGCCCCGCTCCGCCTCCGACACTATCCATTGATACGAATGTAACGCCATTTTTTACGAGTGCTCCTCCATAAGAGCGAGTGCCGGAATCCCAATTAAACTCATAGTTTGCCTGAGATGCCGCACTGACAGGGGTTGGCAGCAGGAGTGCAAATACCAAAATAACGGCTGCAATGCTCCATTTCATTACAATCACTCTCCTAAATTTCAATTAAATGGAATATATATGGAATGAAGACGCGAATGCACCACAATAAGTTGCGCACTGCTGTCTTCATGTTTTATTCGAAGCTGACATTTGAAATTGACTAGCATAGTCATTTACCAGTTCAACTGTTCATATAATCTATCAGAATGACTCAGTTAATTATTCATAGGTAGAGAAGGGTGGCAGCGTGAATGCAGCGGATTTGGCGGGTAGCGATTTGTATGCTAGTTGTTTGCTTTGGTTTGTTTAAGCCTGATGGTTTTGGGGCGAATAAAGACGATGCTGCAAGTGATCAGAAGATCGTACAGGCAAGTGCCGCTGCTGCGGTTACGAATTATGAGGCGATGCCGCTTCTAACGGTGCAGGCATCTTACGATACTGGGAAAAAGCTGGAGCAAGGCAAGTCGTCAGCTGCTGCTTCATCGCAAAATGATAGAGTTAAAGTAGATTCACTAGGATCAGATCAAAAGATTTTGTATTTAACATTCGATGACGGACCTAGTAAGAATACAGAGCAGGTGCTGGATATTTTGAAGCAAGAAGGGATAACGGCGACTTTTTTTGTGCTTGGTGAACATGTGCTGAAGCAGCCGGAATTAGTTAAACGGATCGTGAAGGAAGGACATGCAATTGGCAATCATACGTTCGACCATAAATACGATCATTTATACGGAAGTTTTGCTGAATTTGCTGATCAGGTGATGAAAACGGATGAAGCTATTTATCGTACAACTGGAGTTAGAACTACATTAGTTCGCGCGCCGGGCGGCACATATAGCAATTTTGATCAGGGATACTTCGATGCAATGAAAGCGGCAGGTTATCAGGTGCATGACTGGAATGTAGACAGTGGGGATTCGAAGCGGCAAGGAGTACCAGCTTCCGAGATTATGACGACGATTAAAGGCTCAAAGATTGCAAACAAGCTGAATGTTTTGCTTCATGACAGTGCAGGGCATGCAGAGTCTGTTAAGGCATTGCCGGCCATCATTAAATATTACAAAGATAAAGGGTACACATTTGCTAAGCTGACGGATCAGGTTGAACCTATTCAGTTTAGGGTGGCAAGCAAACTCAAGTGGAGCAGAAAGCAGGTCACGCAGCAGGAAGTAGATAAGCTCACTCTGTTTTCGGAGAAGCTAGGTCAAAGCAGCCTGTCTGCCCAAACAAAGAAGCAGGTTCCAAATTTAATTTTGCATCGTGGCGAGAAAAGTCTAGTGCTTGCGTCAAGCGAATACGGAATAAAAAACGGCGCCATCGAAGTGTCGCTGCAAAAGCTTGTGGAATGGATTGAAGACAGCACGGAATTTGAGCTGAATACTGATTCCATAGAATCGTACGTAAGTACAAACCAGGTGCCGCCGAAATCCGGCAAGGAGAAACCTGTGATGGATGAGCCCAAGAAGCAGATCGTAGTTCCAGTGCGTGAGACGCTGCAAAAACTTGGAATTGCGATAACAAGATATGTGTACAACGATACCGATCGGGAAATTTGGATAACGGAGTAATAGAAAGGTTTCTAGCAGGTCTAAAGTGAGAGAAAGCTGGGGACACTGAAAAATAGATAGATTTATTTTTCAGGAGGCGATTTATACGATGATTTCTCCCCAATTTTCTGAGGATGCTAAAGAGGAACGTTATAGTCATTGGCCGGAAGCACCACAGGTGCTGCTGCATCGATTGCTAGTAAAGGTAGAGAGTGTATTGCTAGGCAAGCAGCAGGTCATTCGAAATACGCTAACTGCACTTCTGGCTGGCGGACATGTTTTGCTAGAGGATGTGCCGGGTGTTGGCAAGACATTGCTCGCTCAGGCGTTTGCTAGAGCGGTCGGTGGAGATTTTAAACGAATACAGTTTACGTCCGACATGCTTCCGGCTGATATTGTTGGCGGAGTCGTGCTTGATGCACGGACGAGTGAACTTGTCTATCGGCCTGGACCGATTATGGGCAATGTGGTGCTTGCTGATGAGATTAACAGAACGTCGCCGCGTACGCAGTCTGCGCTTTTGGAGGCCATGGAGGAAAGACGAGTGACGGTAGAGGGGAAAACCCGCAAGCTGCCGGTTCCTTTTATGCTCATAGCTACACAAAACCCACTTAGCTTCGAGGGGACAAACACGCTGCCGGAAGCACAATTGGATCGGTTTATGATGAGGCTGACGATTGGTTATCCCGGCTCATCGGAAGAGAAGCGGATGCTCGAGCAATACGCGAATGGCAATCGAATTGAACCCGAACGGCTTCGTCCTGTCATTGCTACGGAGGAATGGCTGCAAATGCAGGCTGAGGCAAGGCAGACTCACATGCATCCGGCACTGCTTGAATATATGGTGCAAGTAGCCGATGCGACAAGGCGTGCTCCTGAGGTTGTGCTGGGCTTAAGTCCACGCGCTCTGCGCGACTGGCTGCGGGCATCACAGGCGAATGCGTATATGGAAGGGCGCGGATTTGCGATACCAGATGACTTGCTGGCGACAGCTGATGCTGTGCTTCCGCATCGTTTGTCTTTGCGTTTTAACGCGACTGCGGCTGGTGCTGATGCAGCTGCAGTTATGAGACGGACGATACGTGAATGTCCGATGCCTGCTGCGGTAGGAAGCGGGAAGCGCCGATGAATGCACCTTTTCAAGATGAATTATTGGAAGGCGGAACGCCGGAGAATGAGGCTGTTGATACGACGACATATACTCAAGAGGGCGACAGCGCAGCTCCGCTTGATAGGAGTGGGCAAAGAACAGCGTCGGTACAAGTAAAAGAAGCTGTCCTTGTAAATAAGGAATGGGATCAACTAGCTTATCCTTATCGTACGAGATGGATCGCTTGGTGTATCATTACGGCGGGCTGGGCAAGCAGCTGGGCAGCTGTAATAATGCGGGGCGGTGCAGTAGAGTGGTTTATGCTGTCCGTATTCAGCATGATTATAATCATTAGCGGGCTTGCGCCTATTATGGCTGCCAAGGGATTAACTGCAATGAGGATGATGTCGCAAGAAATGACGAGAGAAGGCGGGCAGCTCGAAATTAGCCTGAGAATAAAGCGTTCTTTGCTCATACCTATTGTATGGGTTGCTATTTCCGATGAGACGAGTAATAAAAGTTCATCAGAAAATACGAAAATAAGCGTGCGTACGGTGCTTATGCCAATGTTCCGCCAAGAGATGACTTACCGATATACTCTTCATCACTTACGGCGCGGGCGTTATCCCTTCGAGCCTATATCGATTACAGTGGGGGACTGGCTCGGCTTGTCAGCGATCCATAAACGTTTATATACCGCAGGAGAATTTGTAGTGCTGCCAGGACTGCCCCATGCCGATCAGGTACATAAAGCGGAACGTGCAAGAGGCACAGCATTATACGCTGTGCAATCATTGACCGCTGATCCAAGTACGGATCACCTAGGAGATGCGGGTCGTGAGGAAATCAAAGCGGCGGTGAGTGCAGCGGGACTTGGACCAGACAGCCGTCCATATCGCGAAGGAGATTCGCTGCGTCATCTGGATTGGCGAAGTGCAGCTAAGGGGCGCGGCTTACAGACAAAAATCCATCCTTTAGAGCGGCCAGCCAAAACAGTTATTGCTGTCGATACGCTTGCTTCGGCTTATGGGCAGGACGATCGGTTGTTTGATGCTTGTGTAGGCTGGGCTTCGCTTGCACTAGCTCAGTCTGCTTCACTCGGCCACGCTGTGACACTGCTGCTCGGACAAGGCACTCCTGTCATGCAATCATCTGTTGATGGAGGAACGCAGGCTGATTTATCAGAGATGCTGCATGCAATGGCATTGCTTCGCGCAGATGGAAAGGGCTCTCTTGCTGGGAGACTCGCCGAGGAATCAAACCTGCAAGCACGCGGCAGTACGATACTTGTATTTACTGCGGATTGGAGAGGCGGCCGGAGCTGGGGAGAGCTTGCCGGATTCGCAGGCGAGCAAGGCTGCAGGCTGGAACTATTTATTATTACGCGCAGCAATGTACCGACCTTCGCTATGCGCGAACAACAAAAATGGTTGGAAAGCGGCGGCGTCAAAGTGACGTGGCTGCATGTCCCTTCGAGTATGAACGCGCTCCCTTACGCCGAGGAAGGAGGCGACAATCATGAGCTTGCTTAAAAGCGATGTAGTAGGGAGGAGCGATAAACCTCTGAAAGCTGAGCATAATTTATTGCGAGGAGAAGCTGCTGAGGAATCGTTTGAATACCGATTGATCACAACATTGCTGCTGTTCGGACTGCTATCGGAATGGCTGCTGCCTTGGGTGAATGCAGGTGAGTGGTCGGCTATTTATAATCCTGCCCCGCTAATTTTTGTTATCGGAGTGGTGCTGCTGGCAGGGCTGTTTCGTTTGCCGATTGCACTTTCGTTCGTTATGAATGCTTTGTTGTGCATACTAAGTCTCATGTGGATTTATAAAAGCGCTGATCAAAGCAGTTTGCAATGGCTGCTTGCGTTTCCAGGCATGTTGAGAGACCATTTCGTTCTGATTATAGAAAATGGGCTGTGGTCAATGTCTGGAGAGCTTCGGACTTTGCTGCTGTTTATAGGCTGGGCGATGCTTGCACCTGCATTGCAGGCTTTATTATGGATGAGGCAGACGGCTCTTGGCATCGCATGTTTCACGCTAGTTTATTTAATTGCGCTGCATGTCTGGCTGGGTATGGATGTAATGGGAGGCTTAATGCGAACCGTGGCAGAAGGGCTCCTACTAGGTGCCATTGTCTCTGTACCGCGTGTTAAGCGAATGATTAATACAGGTGCCGGCAAGCTTAGAGGTCTTGATATGCGCTGGTTATCAAGCTCCATTTTTGTTGTACTTACGATACTTGGCTGCGGTCTTTTGTTTGCAGGCGGGAAAGGTGAAACGATGCCGCCTGCTAGCTGGACTGCCTCTCTTAATGATCGTTTAGAGCAAACCATTCAGTCTATGGGTAATCAGCAAGGGTCTATCCATGTAATGGGGCAAACCGGATTTGAACGATTAGGCAGTGCATTTACGGGTTATGGTTTTGATGACGGCGTGCTGGGAGCACCTGTACAAAAGGATAACGGCGTATTATTTACAGGCAGCTCCACTGAAAAAGCATACTGGCGCGGGGAGTCAAAGCAGGTGTACGACGGCCGGGGCTGGATTGATACCGCGGGTAGCTCTGTTCTGCTTCCTATACGAGGCTCTGATGCAGCAGCCTCCACTGAGGCGGCAGCAGAAGCTGGAAATAAGCAGCTGGGTCCGCTCATTCGACAAGCCGTAGTTTGGTCTAAGCCGACAGCGGGGATGCCGCTCTTTGCATCAGGTCACTTTGGCAATGTGACAGAGCTTGTTGCAGCTGATCCGCGCAGGAAGCTTGGAAGTTACGTATACAATGCGGATAAAGACTCTTTATACGCGCAATCGGATACGGCGAAGATTGAGAAATATACAATAGAGAGTGTGCTCTCCATAACGGATGAAGCACAATTGCGCGCTTTGAGCAGTACCGCTGACGATAATTTATCGTCAGGTGATGGAGCACAGGCGGCAACAGTAGAAAGTGCTGCGGAGCTTGAGCCTTATTTGCAGCTGCCGAGTAGTCTGCCAAGCCGCGTAACTGCATTAGCTGCTGAGGTTGCGGGCGGCGGAGTTACGAGCCGCTACGATCAGGTGAAGGCGATCGAGGACTTTTTGAAAGCGAGCTATACCTACTCGCTGGAGGACAGTGCAGTTCCGCCGGAAGGAAGCGACTTCGTCGATCATTTCCTCTTCGAGCAGCGGCAGGGCTATTGTGTGCATTTCTCCACAGCCATGGTCGTATTGCTTCGTTCGCAAGGGATACCCGCTAGGTGGGTGAAAGGCTTTACTTCAGGCACTCCAGTGGGGGAGAGCGCGGAGATAGGCTCGCTGAGTACGAGCAGTGGAAGTAATGATAGCGGGTCGCAAGGGACGATAGATACGAGTACAGGAAGTATGAAGAATGAACAGCTGAGTAGTGGGAGTCATAATAGCGGAGCTCAAGGAGCGCTAAATAAGAGCGGCGGAAGTAATGATAGCGGGAAGCAAGGAACGCTTAATTCGAGTACAGAGGGTTTGAATAGTGAAATGCTAAGCGCGGGAAGCAGTGGTGCTGGGCAAACCACTGAAAATAGTTTGAAGCTGGTGGATTATGAGGTTAGAAGCTCAGATGCGCATGCTTGGGTTGAAGTATATTTCCCAGGCGCAGGCTGGGTACCCTTTGATCCGACGCCGGGATTCAGCGATGTATCAACTATCGCGTCCGTCGGTTCTGTGGACGGACAGCTTGCTGCTCCTGCGATGGGTGCAGCAGGAACAGCGGCAACTGGAGCAAGTGGCCATAGCGAGTCCAATTTATCGCGGGTCGCTGCTTCATTCGAGGCGGCGGCAGCAGCCATTGCACGAGGAGCAGACGCCCTCGTGCATGCGGCGCAAAGCGCCGCCAAGAGCGCAGCGGCGGCATCGCCCGCCGCTGTAGTTACCGCATGCGCGGCCGCGCTAGCGCTTGCGGCCGCGGCCATTGCTGCGGCACAGCACCAGCGGCTTCGCCTCTCGCTGGCGCTGCGCCGCTATGGCGCGGCTCACGCCGGCATCGCGAAGCTCGCCGGCGCAGCCGCGCCCTATCCGTCACATGAATCTGTGACGGACATGGATGCAGCGCCAGCGGCGGTCGCGCGCTGGCGCACTGGCACTGGCGGCGCGGCGGAGGATATGGCGCCGCGCAGTGGAAAAACGCCGCGCGACGCCGATGGGCGGATTCGCGCGAGCTTCATTGCAGTGAGCAGCGCGTTAGCGCCGCTGCTGCAGCGCCGTTTCGGCGTGCAGGCGCCGGGGCAAACGGCGCGTGAATATGCGAGCGCCGCTGAGCCGACGCTCGGTGCGGAGCAGCAGGATGCGCTGCGCCAGCTTACAAGCTGGCTTGAGGAAGCGCATTTTGCTGCGCCCGGTCCTTGGCCGGGTGCACCTACTCCTTCTGCACTGCGGACGGTTCTGCGAGTGCTGGACAAGCAGCCGATTCAGAAAGTGAAGAAGCACTCCGCGGATAATCTGCAAAAGCAGAAGAGAAGCGACATGCCAGTCAAGGCTCCTAAATAGTTGCAGGAGACGATGATACATTTTGGCTCCTAAAGGGTTAAGCTGTAAGTCGATTTATATAACGAAACATGAAACGCCGTTTAGCTGGAAAAACTACCGTTAATATGGTGTACATTTGATTATTTTCTGCAATAGAAGGAATTTCTCCCGTTAATTGTTGATGATTTAGCTGATGATGGCTATTTCTCGAGAATTAACGGGAGTTTTTTCTGTTAATTCGCTGCAATGCTCATTTTGAGACATTTTAAAAGGAGCTTTTCCCGTTATTTTCTCAAGAGGCTGTTGAAACACTCGCAATAAGCATAGTTGCAGAATTACCAAGCGTTTTTACTATATAATCTGCCCTTAACTTAGGCATCCGCATGAAAAAAGCATGGATGAAATGATGCAGCAGCCTGCAGCTACTCATATTTTTTCAACTAATCCGTATGACTTGGCACATTAAATAACATTCTATTTATAAGCCTATAATCAAGCAGATAAGCGGTTACATTTTTACTTCAATGAATTGTCACTCCGCTTTGCCTTGACTCGCTTAAACAGCCTTATATATAATTACTACATAATTTGAGGGAGGCTCGGTAATGACTAAGCAAAATGAAATCATCGTTGTACTCGATTTTGGAGGACAATATAACCAACTTATTGCACGCCGTATTCGTGATTTGGGCGTATATAGCGAGCTATTGCCGTATAACACGTCGGTAGAACGGATCCGTGAACTACAGCCGAAGGGTATCGTATTCTCGGGAGGACCGGCAAGCGTTTATGAAGAAAATTCACCAATGGTTGACCCTGCGATTTATGATTTGAACATTCCAATTTTCGGTATTTGCTACGGTATGCAGCTGATGTCGCATCAGCTTAATGGTAAGGTTGAGCGCGCGGGCAAACGTGAATACGGAAAAGCAGAAGTGGAATTTGTGGAAGGTTCGCAAATCGGCTTTGGCTTAGATAAAGTTCAAACGGTTTGGATGAGCCACGGCGACCACGTAGTTGAGCTGCCTGAAGGCTTCAAAGTAGATGCAAGCACGGATCATGCTCCTGTTGCAGCGATGAGCAATCCAGACCGCGGATTCTTTGCCGTTCAATTCCACCCAGAGGTTCGTCACTCTGAATTCGGTAATGAAATGATTCGCAACTTTCTTTACAATGTTTGTGATTGTGATGGCACATGGACGATGGAATCGTTCATTGAAGATGCTATTCGTGATATTCGTAATGAAGTTGGCGATAAAAAAGTACTATGCGCGCTTTCCGGCGGCGTAGATTCTTCTGTTGTAGCTATTCTTCTTCACAAAGCGATCGGCGATCAGCTTACTTGTATGTTTATCGACCACGGCATGCTCCGTAAAGGTGAAGCTGAAGGCGTTATGGAAACATTCGTAGGCAAATTCGATATGAAAGTGCTCAAAATCGACGCGCAAGAGCGTTTCCTTGGCAAGCTGAAGGGCGTAGAAGATCCAGAGCAAAAACGTAAAATTATCGGCAATGAGTTTATTTATGTGTTCCAAGAAGAGTCGGACAAGCTGGATGACTTTGAATTTTTGGCACAAGGTACACTTTACACAGACATCGTGGAGAGCGGTACAGCTACAGCTCAAACGATTAAATCTCACCACAATGTTGGCGGTTTGCCTGAGGACATTAAGTTTAAACTTATCGAGCCTCTTAAAGCGCTATTCAAGGATGAGGTTCGTAAAGTCGGCGAAGAATGTGGCCTTCCAGAAGCTATCGTATGGCGTCAGCCATTCCCAGGTCCGGGTCTTGCGATTCGTGTCTTAGGCGAAGTAACAGAGGACAAGCTTCATATCGTTCGTGAGTCGGATGCGATTCTTCGTGACGAAATTGCCAAAGCTGGTCTTGACCGTGAAATTTGGCAGTACTTCACTGCGCTTCCGAACATGAAGAGCGTAGGCGTTATGGGCGATGCTCGTACGTATTCGTACACAGTTGGTATCCGCGCCGTAACTTCAATCGACGGAATGACAGCAGACTGGGCACGTATCCCTTGGGATGTGCTTGAGAAAATCTCCGTACGTATCGTTAATGAAGTAGACAACGTTAACCGTATCGTCTATGACGTAACTTCAAAACCGCCTGCTACAATTGAGTGGGAATAGATTGGAATTAATTGATTACAAAAAAATACTCTCTTTTATTTGTGTTATTCAGCAAATAGAAGGGAGTTTTTTTTGTTTGATCAAAATCAAAGAACTAATTTGAAATGTACTTAGTTGGCGCTTTTTTCATGCTAATGAG